>DPMS01000269.1 GCA_003541285.1 Actinomycetota bacterium | reverse complement strand
GTCATCGCGGCCACCGGCTACCGCGCCGAACTCCGGCGGCTGGGCTTTCTCGACGAGCGACTGCGCTCCCGGCTGGACACCGTGGGGGGGACCCCGGCGGTCCACGCCGACTACCAGACCTCGGTCCCGGGGCTGTATGTGATCGGTCCCGCCGTCGCTCCCAGTTTCGGCCCGGTCATGCGCTTCGTCTACGGCTCCGCGCACGCCGCCCGCACTGTCACGCGGAGCCTCAGCTGCAGCGTCAGCCAGCAGGCGGAGGCCGGCATCGGGGCCGCACAGTGAGGACATCGGTGACGCCCTCGCTGCTGCCAGCCGGTGCGGCCGGCCGCAGCAGGAACGGCTGGACCTGGCCCGGCGTTCCCGGGGTTGCGCTGGTCTCCCGGGCACTCAGCGACCCGCTGGCGGCTGCGCTGCCCCTCGCCGACGCCGCGGCACTGGCCATGGCGGTCATGGTGGCCGCCGGCCCGGCTGGCCAGCCCGGCCCGCCGGCGGTGGCCTACTCGGCCACGGTGTTCCTGGCCCTGTCCGCCAGCGGGCTGCAGCGGCTGCGCATCTGCTTGCGGCTGTCCGACCAGGTGGGCCGGATCCTGGCCGCCACCGCGGCGCCGGTGGTCGTGTTGCTGCCCTGGACGGCTGCCGGGCCTGCGCTGAGGCTGGCCGCCTGGTCGGCCGGGCTGGTCCTGGCTGTCCGCTGGGCGGGTTACGCGGCCCTGCGCGCCGCCCACCGCAGCGGCCACCTGACCGAGCGCACCCTGCTGGTGGGCGCCGGCCAGACCCGCGAACTGCTCGCCAGCCTGCTCGCGCAGCACCCGGGACTGGGCCTGCGGCCATGCGGGTTCCTGGACAGCTCCCCGCTGGCTGGCCGGCACGCGCTGCCGGTCCTGGGCTGTCCCGCCGATCTGGCCGAGGTGGTCGCCCGGTACGGCATCAGGCGGGTCATCGTCTGCTTCCCCGATGGCCGTGACGAGGAACTCGTCCCTTTCCTGCGGGCCTGCCGGGGGCTGCGGACCGATATCCGCGTGGTGCCGCGGCTGCACGAACTGGGCGTGGCCGTGCCCAGGGCCTGCCTCGACGAGATCTGGGGCATCCCGCTCGTCCCGCTCCGGCAGGGCGGGCTGGGGAGCGGCAGATTCGCGAAGCGGGCGTTCGACGTGGCCGTAGCCGCCATCCTGCTCGCCCTGACTGCCCCCGTGCTGGCTGTGCTCGCGCTCGTGATCAAGCTGCGCCGCCGCCACCCGGTGCTGTTCCGCCAGTTGCGGGTGACCGGTCCCGGCCGGCAGGCGCAGATCATCAAGCTGCGTACCCTCGGCGAGCACGGCAACGCCGACACCTGCTGGGTGGTGCCGGCCCGCTGCCGCACGCCGCTCGGCAACTGGCTGCGCAGCACCCACCTGGATGAGCTCCCGCAGCTGGTCAACGTCCTGCGCGGGGACATGTCGCTGGTCGGGCCGCGCCCGGAGCGGCCGTACTTCGCCGGGCAGTTCGGGCGCGAGATTCCCCGGTACCGCGACCGGCAGCGGATGCGCGCCGGGCTCACCGGCTGGGCACAGGTTCACGGGCTGCACGGGGACACCTCCATCCACGAGCGGGTCCGTTTCGACAACGCCTACATCGACAACTGGTCGTTCTGGCTCGATGTGGTGATCCTGGTCAGGACCCTCGCCCTGGTCGCCAGGCCCCGCCGGGGTGGCCGGGAGCGGGAGGGGACGCGATGAAGGTTCTGCATGTGATCACCGGGCTGGAGGTCGGCGGTGCCGAACTGCAGTTGCGGTCGGTCCTCCAGCACTCCCGCCACGAGTGTGACGTGGTGTCGATGTACAACCCGGGCCCGGTCGCGGACATGATCCGCGAGGACGGGGTCTGGGTGCGTGATCTGGGGATGACCCGCAACACGCAGGTGGGGATGCTGTGGCGGTTGCGGGCGCTGATCCGGGATGGCGGGTACGACGTGGTGCACGCGCACCTGTACCGGTCGCAGGTGTACGGGCGGACGGCGGCGTGGCTGGCAGGCTGCCCGGTGGTGGTGTCCACCGAGCATTCGATCGGGGAAACCCACCTGGAGCGGCGGCGGATGACCGCGGGAGTGCGGGCGCTGTACCTGGCGACCGAGCGGCTGTCGGACGCGACCATCGCGGTGTCGGGCACGGTGCGCGACCGGATGGTGAACTGGGGGGTGGCGCCGGGCAAGATCACGGTGATCCCCAACGGGGTGGACCTGTCCCGGGTGGCGTTCGACCCGGCTGCCCGGGCGCGGATCCGCGCCGAGTTCGGGCTCGCCCCCGGTGATTACGTGATCGGGGTGCTCGGCCGCCTCGATCCGAACAAGCAGTTCGATCTGGTCATCGAGGCGGCCGCGCCGCTGCTGCGCGAGGGCACCCGGCTGCTGGTGGTCGGCAAGGGTGAGCAGCGGGCACACCTGGACGCCACCGCGGCCCGGTGCGGTGTGAGCGAGCAGGTGATCTTCGCCGGGGAACGCCACGACGTGGCCGCGATGCTGTCCGCGATGGACCTGTTCGTGGCCTCCTCCGCGCAGGAGACGTTCGGCCTGTCCGTCCTCGAAGCGCTGGCCAACGGCGCCCCGGTGCTCTACACCACCTGCCCGGCCATCGACGGCCTGGATGTGGACCGCGCCCGCCGGATCCCCTCGGACATCACCGGGATCCGCGACGCCCTGGCCGCCGGGATCAGGGCCGGGCAGCGGGACCGGGTCCCCGAGCCCGCCGTCGAGAAGGAATACGGCATTCAGGCCGTCACCAGCCGCATCGACGACCTGTACGACAGCCTCGCCAGCCGGCGCCGCTTGCGCACCCGCTGGCGCAGGTCCCGCGGGGCGAGGCCCGCGCCAGCAGGCACGCGGGCGACGCAAGCGCCGGAACCAGCAAACACGCCGGCGCCGCCGGCCCCGCAGCCAAGCGAGGGGTGAGGGATGAGGAT
Source organism: Actinomycetota bacterium (assembly GCA_003541285.1). Classification (GTDB taxonomy): domain Bacteria; phylum Actinomycetota; class Actinomycetes; order Streptosporangiales; family Streptosporangiaceae; genus UBA9676. The sequence continues at coordinate 4,225 of DPMS01000269.1, read as the reverse complement.
CTTCGTCACAGGGGCAGCCGGGTTCATCGGGTCGCACCTGGTGGAGGCGCTGCTCACGGGCGGGCATGACGTGGTGGGCCTGGATGACCTGAGCACCGGGCGGCTGGCCAACCTGGCCGCCGTCACCGGGCACCCACGGTTCCGCCTCGCCGAGGGCTCGATCCTGGACGCGGCCCTGGTCGACGAGCTCACCGCCGGGGCCGGCCAGGTGTACCACCTGGCCGCCGCGGTCGGCTCTTTCGTGATCCGCGACCGCACCCTCGACGCCCTGCGCACCAACGTCCACGGCACCGAGCATGTGGTGGACGCCGCCGCCCGGCACGGGGCGGTCCTGGTCGCCGCCTCCACCAGCGAGATCTACGGCAAGAACACCAAGATCGGGCTGCGCGAGGACGACGACCGGGTCATCGGCTCCCCGCTGAAGTCGCGCTGGAGCTACGCCGAGGCCAAGGCCATCGACGAGAGCCTCATCGACGCCTATGGCCGTGAGCACGGCCTGCGCGCCGTCATCATCCGGTTCTTCAACACCGTCGGCCCCCGCCAGACCGGCCGCTACGGCATGGTCATTCCCCGGTTCGTCCGGCAGGCCCTGGCCGGGGAGCCACTCACCATCTTCGGCACCGGCGACCAGATCCGCTGTTTCTGCCACGTCCAGGACGTCGTCCCGGCCGTCGTCAGGCTCGCCGCCACCCCCGCCGCTTACGGGAAAGCGGTCAACCTCGGCAGCACCGAGCAGACCACGATCGGCAACCTCGCCCAGCGCGTCATCAGCATCTCCGGATCGGCCGGCGGTGTCACGTACGGCAGTTACCTCGACGCGTACGGACCCGGCTACGAGGACCTGCAGCGGCGTGTCCCCGACTGCACCCTCGCCCGGACCCTCACCGGCTTCACGCCCAGCCGCACTCTGGAGGACATCATCCACGACGTCATCCGGGACCAGGCCACCAGTCATGCCGGCGCAGTCACCGCGTTGTGACGGCAGGTAGTCACGGTGCGGCAGCAAACGGCAGGCAGGCAGCGCGGCGTGGCGGGACACCGCAAGCGCCGTCGCGTCAGCAGCGCCATCTGGCTGGCCGTGGTGCCAGCGGGAGCTCTCCTGGTGGGGCTGACCGTGTACGCATTCCACGGCGCGCGGCCGGCACCTGCCCGCCCGTCTGCTCGTACCGCACAGCCCGCCGGCATCTCACCGCGCAACCTCGTGGTGGCGTCGCTTCCGTACTGGAACATCGGGCAGGGCACGTCCGCGGTGCTGACGCACCGGTGGGCGGTCGATGAGGTCTCGCCCTGGATGTACGGGCTCAGCAACAACGGCCGGATCGTCCTCGACTCCGGCATCAATGCGCCCGCCTTCACCAGCTACCTGGACCGCCTGCGGGCACAGGGGCTGCCCATCGTGCCCACCCTGGCGAACGTCGACCCGGCCGGCAACTGGTCCTACCGGCTGGCGGCCCGGATGCTGCATCATCCCGCGCTGATGGCCAAGCAGGTGAGCGCCATCGTCGCGCTGGTGCAACAGGGCAGGTACGCCGGGATCGACCTCGACTACGAGGAACTGCATGCCGGTGACCGGGCGGCGTTCACCATGTTCGTCACCCGCCTGGCCACGGCGCTGCACGCCGTAGGCAAGATCCTGTCAGTCGCCCTGTTCGCCAAGGCGAGCGACGCCGGGTACGCTCCGCGCAACGTCGCGCAGGACTATGCGGCCATCGGGCGGGCGGCCGACCAGGTGCGGCTGATGGGGTACGACTACCACTGGAACACTTCGCCCCCCGGCCCCATTGCCCCGGTCAGCTGGATCCGTGCGGTACTGCGGTACGCGACCACCCAGATACCCGCGCGGAAGATCATTCTTGGCATCCCGTGCTACGGCTACGACTGGACCGGTCATCATGGCGCCCCGGTCACGTGGATGCAGGCGGTCAAGCTGGCCAGCGATCATCACGCCACGGTCCGGTACGACACATCCGGTCAGGCACCCTGGTTCACCTACCGCAGCGCGTCCGGCACGAAGCACACCGTGTGGTTCGAGAACGCCGAAAGCTCGAAGGCGAAATTCAGCCTGGCAAGAGCGGCCGGCCTCGGTGGCGTCTACCTGTGGATGTACGGCAACGGGGAGCCAAGCACCTGGTCAGCGCTGCGGCAGGTGCTGCCGGCCGGCACCCGCGCGGCTGTCAAGGTGGCGCCGTGATTCCCTGGTGGGCACTGGCCTTGCTCGTCTTTGGCGCCAACTCCACGCTCTGGGGATTCGTCGGCCTGGGCCGGCTTGCGGACGAGGCGGTGATGCGCCGGCTGCGCCCACGAAAGCCAGCCGCCAGCGCGGAGGACATGCTGGCGCTCCGCGATGATCCGCGCGGACGCCGTGCGCGGCAGGTCAATCTGACGGTGGATGACGTCGCCATCCTCATCCCGGCCCACAACGAGGGCGCGGTCATCGAGGACAGCCTGCGGGCCATCATGAAACTCGTTCCGCGCAAGAACATCCACGTGGTGTCCGACGGATCGACCGACGACACCTTCGAGATCGCCGTGCGGGTAGGGGTCAAGGCGATCAAGACCAGGCAGAACGTAGGCAAGGCGGGCGCGCTGCACGAAGCCATCGAGCGCTTCAAGCTGGTAGAGCGCTTCCCGGTCGTGATGTTCCTGGACGCCGACACCCGGGTCCAGCCGGGCTATTTCGCCGCCGCCCTGCCGTTGTTCGATTCCCCGCGCGTGGCGGCGGTGGCCGGCTGCGTCAGGACCGACACCGGCCGCGTGCTGTCCCCGGTGGGGAACCTGCTGGTGGGCCACCGCATGAAGATCTACGCGATGGGCCAGCGGGTGCTGAAGTACGGCCAGACGTCGCGGCGCCTGAACGCCACGCCGATCATCCCCGGCTTCGCCAGCATGTACCGCACCGCGGTCCTGCCGGGGATCGACATGAACCCGCCCGGCCTGGTGATCGAAGACTTCAACATGACCTTCGAGGTGTACCAGCGGCGGCTGGGCAAGGTCGGTTTCACGATGGGAGCCGTGGCGGTCACCCAGGACCCCGACAACCTCCGGGATTACGTCCGCCAGACCAAGCGGTGGGCGCTGGGGTTCTGGCAGACGGTGCGGCGCCACCCGCCCCGGCTGAACCTTTTCACCGCCATGCTCACGCTGGCACTGGTCGAACTGGTCACCTCCAGCCTGATGTTTGTGGTGCTCCCGGCGATCCTGCTCATCCTGGTCGTCCCGGACCTGTTCACCAGCGCCGTGTCCTGGCCCTGGTTCGGCCACCTGTACACGGCGGTGTCAGCCCATATGACCCTGGAGCGGATCTTCTTCGGGGTTGCCGCACCCGACTATGCGGTGACCATCCTGGTAGCTGCGATGGAACGGCGGCCGCGCCTGCTGCTGGCCATGTTCTTCCTCCCTCTCATGCGGGTTCTCGACGCGGCGGTAGGGCTCTACTCGATCCCGCAGGCCTGGCTGGCGAATTCGGACGGGAGGTGGAAGAGCCCAGCCAGGAAACGGGTGCGCCATGTTCACACCCCCCGCGAGATCATGTCTCAGCCTGCCCCGGTACCGGTGCTGGCCGATTCCGCCGGGAGAGCCTACGCTGGCGGGCCGGCCGCCACGTCCGGGGTCTGAAGCCAGGTGGCTGGCCGGGTGGACGAGCCTGACTGGACGGCATGGGGGCCTGCGATGACCCGGCCGCTGCGGGTGGCGACGGTCATCACGCGGCTGGAAGGCGGAGCCGGGATCCAGGCCGTCCGTGGTGCGCGCGCCCTCGATCCGGCTTGTTTCCGGGTCACGGTCATCACCGGCAGCGGGGGCACGCTGCTGGCTGCGGCGGCGGACAGTGGCCTGGAGACCCTGGTGGATCCGTCACTGCGGGCGCCCATCGCCCCGCTCAGCGATGCCCGGGCATTGCGCTGGCTGGCGTCGCTCTTCCGCGACCGGCACTTCGATGTGGTGCACACGCATACCGCAAAGGCGGGCGCGCTGGGCCGCCTGGCTGCGCACCGCAGCGGCGTGCCCCGCATCGTGCACACCTATCACGGCTTCCCGTTCCATGAGTTCCAGTCGGTGGCGCGCCGGGAAGCCTACGTCTCGATCGAACGCCGGCTCGGCCGGATCACTGACGTGGCGCTGTGCGTGGGGACGGGTGTCGCCGTCGAGGCCCTCCGGCGCAGGCTCATAGCGCCCGAACGGGTCCGCACCATCGGCGTGGCGGTGACGGGTGTGGATGCGGCGGCGG
>DPMS01000411.1 GCA_003541285.1 Actinomycetota bacterium | reverse complement strand
GTGACCGAGGAGCGCCGCTACGACACCAGGTTCTTCGCGGCCGCGCTGCCCGCTGGGCAGCGGGCCAGAGACGTCAGCGGGGAGGCCGACGAGACCGGCTGGCTGGAACCGGGACAGGCCCTGGCGGCGGCCCGCCGCGGGGAGATCGTCCTGCTCCCGCCGACGGCCGTCACCATCGGTTAACTCCAGTCCTGCGGGGACCTGCCCGCTGCCCTCACCGCCCGGCGCCGCCTGCCCGCGCTCATCCCGGAGGTCTTCGGGGCCGACGGCGCGGTCTGGCTGACCGTCCCCCCCGGCCTGGACTATCCGTTGTGAACGCCGCGGGCCGCACCCCGGTCGACGGCCAGGGCACGGAGCGGGCACGCTGCGTGCTCGCCCCCAACCCCTCGCCGATGACGCTGGATGGCACCAATACCTGGCTGATCGCGGTGCCGGGCACCTCGTCGGCGCTGGTCGTGGACCCGGGGCCGGACGACGAGGCCCACCTGCGCCGGGTGCGTGATGAGGTGGCGGCTGCCGGGCAGCGGGTGGAAAAGATCCTGCTGACCCACGGTCATCCTGACCATGCCGAGGGCGCGGCCGCGTTCGCGGCCATGACCGGTGCGCCCGTGCTTGCCGCCGACCCCGCCCACCGGCTGGGCAGCGAGGGGCTGGCGCCTGGGGACACAGTGACCGCGGGCGGCTGTGAGGTGCGGGTGGTGGCGACCCCCGGTCACACCGCCGACTCGGTCAGCCTGCTCCTGCCCGCTGACGGCGCCCTGCTCACCGGCGACACGGTCCTGGGCCGCGGCACCACCGTGATCGCCTACGACGGCAACCTGGCCGACTACCTGAGGTCACTGGACCGCCTGCGCGCCCTGGCCGACGAGGCCGGGTTGCGCGTGCTGCTCCCAGGCCACGGCCCACTGCTCGCCGACCCGGCCGGGACACTCGACTACTACCTGGCCCACCGCAGGGAACGCCTTGCCGAGATCACCGCCGCTCTCGCCGCTGGCGACCGCACCCCGGCCGAGATCGTGGCCCGCGTGTACGCGGATGTGGACCGCGCGCTCTGGCCCTTCGCCAGAATGTCCGTCCGCGCCCAGCTCGACTACCTGGGCAGTGAGAACCGCCTCCCGCCAGGGGTGGCGGACTAGCGGGCGCGCCGGGCCAGCCGCTCCCGGTCCAGGATCAGCACCGACTTCGCCGACAGCTGCAGCCAGCCACGGGCTGCGAAGTCGGCCAGCGCCTTGTTGACGGTCTCCCGCGAGGCACCCACCAGCTGTGCCAGCTCCTCCTGGGTGAGGTCGTGATGGACCTGGAGCCCTTCTTCCTGCTCTTCCCCGAACCTGTCCGCGAGGTCCAGCAGCGCCTTGGCCACCCGTCCGGGCACATCGGTGAACACCAGGTCGGCCATGACGTCGTTGGCGCGGCGCAACCGCTGCGCCAGCGCGCGCAGCAGATGCATGGCCACGTCGGGCCGGCCGGTCAGCCAGTGGCGGAGGTTGTCATGGGCCAGGGCGGCGAGACGGCTGTCGGTGACGGCCACCGCGCTCGCGGTGCGCGGCCGGGGGTCGAAGAGCGACAATTCGCCGAACATCTCGCCCGGTCCCAGCACGCTCAGCAGGTTCTCCCGGCCATCGGGCGCGGTCCTGGTCAGCTTGATCTTGCCGTCGAGGATGACGTACAGCCGGTCACCGGCGTCGCCTTCATCGAACAGCCGCTCGCCCCGGGCCAGCCGGACATCGACCACCCCTGCCCGCAGCGCCCGCGCTCCTTCCTCGTCGAGCGCCTCGAACAGGGGCGCGCGGCTGAGCACGTCCTCCGCGTGAGCCACTTGGGTGCCTCCTTGCACATGTTATATGTACACAGTGTGGCGCATCTGTACCGGTGACCTGGCACAGAACAGGGCTCATCCGGGTGGATGCGGCACCGACGCCCGGCGCCGGCAGTTCCCGATCTCTGCCTCCGCCGCGGCCCGGCCTACCCAGTTGAAGCCCTCGACTCCCTTGCCGGGCTCCAGAGCCTTGTACACCTCGAAGAAGTGCTGGATTTCCAGCAGGTCAAACTCGGCGACATCGTCAATATCGGTCATGTGCGCCATCCGCGGGTCCGTCGCGGCCACGCAGAGCACCTTGTCGTCGGCGCCCTTCTCGTCCCGCATCCGGAACATGCCGATCGCCCGGCAGCGGATCAGGCAGCCAGGGAAGGTGGGCTCATCCAGCAGGACCAGCGCATCCAGTGGGTCCCCGTCGTCGGCGAGTGTGTCCTCGATGAAGCCGTAGTCGGACGGGTAGCGGGTGGCCGTGAACAGCATCCGGTCCAGCCGGATCCGCCCGGTCGCGTGATCCATCTCGTACTTGTTGCGCTGTCCCTTGGGGATCTCGATGACCACATCGAATTCCACGTTTCAGCTCCCTGCGGAGATGATTTACTCCTGTGCCTGGGTCGCCTGTCGGGCACACAGGTTCTGTGCCAAGCATCTCGTGAGAGGACGGGTCGTGGCGAATCGCCTCCGGCTCACCGCGCTGGCCGCGCTGGCGATGCTCAGCGTGTTCACGTGCGGCGCGGGCGTGGCCGTGGCCGCCATGCTGCCCGCCCGGCTCGCGCTCTGGCAGATCCCCAGGGTGGCGGCCGTTCCGCTCGCCACCCCAGCGAAGGTCCTGACGCCCGCGGCCGCCACGGCGCTGGCGCCGACCAGGCGCGGTCTGGCGGCCGCGCTGGGGGCCCTGCTCGCCTCCCGGTCCCTGGGCAGCCATGTCGGCGCGGTCGTGACCGACCTCGCGACGGGCAGGGTGCTGTTCTCCCAGGCTGGCACCTCCCCTGCCGCCCCGGCGTCCTGCGCCAAGGTGGCCACCGCGGTGGCCGCGCTGAGCGTGCTCGGCCCCACCGCACGCTTCACCACCCGGGTGGTGAACGGCCGCACACCGGGGTCGATCGTCCTGGTGGGCGGCGGTGACCCGACCCTGGCTGCGGGCCAGGCTCCCGCCGCGGACTACCCGCAGCCAGCCACTCTCGCCTCGCTGGCGGCGGCGACCGCCCAGTGGCTGCACAGCCAGGGCCGCACCGCGGTACGGCTGGGGTATGACGTCTCGCTGTTCTCCGGCCCGCTTACCGCGCCGGGCTGGACCACCAGTTACATCACCACCGGCAACGTGACCCCGATCACCTCCCTTGAGGTGGACCAGGGCCGGCTGACCCCGGCCGGCAAGCCGGAGAACGCCGACAATCCGGACAACTACCGCCCGCGCTCCTTTACCCCGGCCGCCGACGCGGCCGGGTCGTTCGCGTCTTTCCTGCGGGGGCAGGGCATCCGGGTGCTCGGCGCCCCCGCGACCATCACCGCCCAGGCCGGTGCC
>DPMS01000303.1 GCA_003541285.1 Actinomycetota bacterium | reverse complement strand
GGCACTGGCTAGTGACTGGCAAGCCTGACCTCACCACAGGCCGCGGACCAACGACCCGAACGACCATTCTGGACGCGGTCTGAGCAGTCCCTGGACGGTGGAACGGCCGATCATAGCGGCGGCTCCGCGCACTCGCGTCCGGTGCGTCTCGTCTTGCCCCTTCATGCCCGAGGCTGGGGGACTGGACAGCACGATGCCATGGATGCTGCCGGTAGTCTGCATCGCCTGACGGGCCCCCTCCGCCAGGGTCGCGCCCTTGTCCGCCAGGGACATGGCTGACAGCGCTGACCTGAACCAGCGCACTGCCAGCCACAGCACCCGCGTTCGCCAGCTCGGCTGACCTGGCGGACCTGGCGTCCGCGTTCCGGTGGAGCGCCCGCCCGTTCGGCCGGACCGTCCTGATCACCCGCGCCGACGGGGCCGCGGTGCACGTCGCGGTGCTGACCGCCGCCGGGATGACCGACCAGGACGACACCGGCCCCAGCCCGTGGGTGCAGCGGACAGACCGGCTGGAGTTCCCCGCCGAATGGGTGATCACCGCTGATGTGCGCCGCCGCGAGGATGTGGCCCGGGAGATGCGCCACCTGATCGACCGGATCCGCCACCAGGCCCACCACATCACGGTGGAGCACAGCCAGCCCGCACCGCTCAGCCTCGACCGGCAGATGCAGGCGGCCCGGCGGATCGAGGACGAATCGCAGACCGGGCCGGAGGCGTTCGCCGGCCGCGTCCACGCCTGGGCGCGGATCGCCGTGGCCGGGGAAACCGAAGCGCAGGCGCTGGAGCGGGCCAGGCGGGTCGCCGAACTGTCTGCGCCGGGTATCACCGTCGTGCACACACCCGGCCAGTACGCGCTGGCCCGCGAGTTCATCCCCGGCGAGCCGCTGGCCGATTTCGGGCACCGCCGCCCCATCGAGACCGCGGCGCTCGCCGCCGGCATGCCGAACGCGTCCGCGTCGGCCGGCCACCGGCACGGCTTCCCGATCGGGGTCACCACCAGCACCGCCGTCAGGGCCGTCACCTTGCACCCCTGGCATGGGATGGAGCAGCTCAACCACTCCGGGCTGATCACCGTGACCGGCACCCTGGGCGGCGGGAAGTCGTCGCTGGCCGGCCTGCTCGCCTACATGGCGGTCAGGGCCGGGATCACCACAGTGGTCCTGGACCAGCCGAGGCACGAGCCAGGGATGTCAACCGCACCTGGGCGTCCGTCTATCCCGTGGGCGGGTTGTCCGCGACGTAGCTGCCGCGCTGGGGGATGGTCCGCACCAGCCCGGCCTCGCGCAGTACCTCTAGCGCGCGCCGGGCCGTACCGCGGCTCACACCGTACTGGCCCACCAGGTAGGACTCCGAGGGAAGTGGCTGGCGGGGCACGAGTTCGCCGCGCTCGATCTGGCCACGCAGGATCTCCGCGAGCTGCTCATACACCGGCAGCGGATCCCAGCGGTCGATCTCCGTCCTCATGATCACAACGCTAGGACCTGCATAGACGTTAATGACCACCGGGTAAGTTCTTTACGTTTATAGACGTTCTGGATGAGCATGTATAAGTTGAGGGCATGAGGGAAGAGGACGTGGCCGAAACTCAGCCCATCAGGGCGGGCAACCCCGGGTGGCACGCGTCGCGCGGGGTGACGGGCACCGGATGGCATGACCGGCGGCTGCGCTGCCCGGCACTTACCACCCCAGCCAACGATCGGGGTGATCATTTCTCGCGCTGCGCCCCTCGCCAGGTTGGGGCAGCTTCGGCAAGCACGCGCCAGAGCAGTCCTTGAGTCGCGCCGGCGAGCCTCCCGGCCATGTCAGGGTCAGTGGCGCTCGGTCAGCGTCGGGACCAGTGAGATCACCGCCGCGCCGGGTACCCGATGTCAGCAGGGTGCCCGGGATCGTCCTTCACGCCCTGATCGTGCGGAACCCTTCGCGCCAGGTCGGGTAGCGCGGGGTCCAGCCGAGTTCCTTCTTCGCCTTCGCGTTGGCCGCGCCGTGGGCCTGCATTAGCATGTCCAGCCCGGAGCCCATGATCAGCCGGCCAGCCCACTCTGGCACGTGCCGGGGCGGGCGGGCGCCGAGTGCCGCGGCGAGCACCGGAAGCCACTCGCGCATCGGGGCAGGCTCATCGTCGGTGATGTTGTAGATGGCCGGGCCGTCGNNGCAGCGCGATGCCCCCCGCGGCTGTCACCGCCTGGTCCAGGTGGGTCATCGCCGCGAAGGTCTGCGCCGCGCTGGCTGGCGGTTCCGCCAGCACCGGGTCGTCTTCGGAAGCCACCAGCCCCGGTGAGACATACCGGTACGGCGCGAAGCTCTGCGCGAGGAGCTTGCGCACTCCCGCCGAGCGGGCGGCGGCTATCACGTTGTCGGTGCCGTCTGTCCGCAGCCGGTTGGTAGGCGCGAACGTCTTGTCCAGGCTACGCCCGAAGCGCATGCCCGCCAGCGCCGTCGCCTGGTAGATGATCGCCTCCGGGCGCACGTGCGTCACCGCCGTCCTGGTCGCGGCGGCGTCCAGGACGTCCAGGACAAGCGGGGTCGCACCCGCGGAGCGGATCCTGCCTTCCTTTGACGCAGAACGGCACGTCCCGGTCACCTCCTGTCCCTGCTCGGTGAGCTGCCGGGTCAGGTGGGTCCCGACGGCGCCGCTGGCGCCGATGATCAGCACTCGCATGAGCTGGCTCCTGCCTCCGTCACGCCGGCGCGATCCGCCGTGTCAATGTTTGCGTGTCACCGCTGATGACACACGTCAGAGGGAGAACGTGACGAGTGAGCGACGACGCAGCACCTGGCACAGGCCAGGACGCAGAACTGGCCCGCGTATTCGAGCAGCACCGGCGGCACCTGCGGGCGATCGCCTACCGGATGCTCGGCTCG
>DPMS01000152.1 GCA_003541285.1 Actinomycetota bacterium | reverse complement strand
GTGTCGTCCTCGCCGCGGTGCTCGTGATCGCCTTCCCCGTGGCTAACACCGTGATCAGCTTCGGCGACCAGCCCCCGGACGGCGGGCACGCCTGCCCCATCAAGCACTGCGTGGCCGCGGGCGGGGGTGGCGCCGGGACACCGGCCTCGGCCAAACCCGGGGAGAAACTGGTGACCCCGGCACCGGCCAAGGCGAAAAGCCGTGGCACCGCCCAGGCGCCAGCGGGGCCGGCACCCAGCGGCGGAAGCGGGACCCCACCGCACGGCGGGCGGGTGAAAGCGCACTACCAGACGCTGAAGCAGTGGCAGGGGGCGTTCCTGGAAGAGGTCACGATCAGCCCCCCGGCTGGGCATGCGCCCGCGAACTGGCAGTTGCAGCTCACCTACCCGGCCGCGCGCATCCTCGGCGTCTGGGGGGGCAACTGGGTACGCGAGGGCGGCCACGCTGTCCTGGTGGAGCCAGGGAACCCGGGCGGCCAGCCCGGTTCCCCTGGCGACCGGGGGATTCAGATCTTCCTGGCGGTCACCGGGTCGCCGGCACCGCCGTCGGGATGTTCCTTCGACGGCAAGGCGTGCCTCGGGTAAGCATGCACACAGGCCCCGGTGGCCACAGGCGGATCAGTGACCCGCGGGCCGGGGCTGACGGTGCCTCAGCGTTAGCGGGTGACTTTCCCGGCCTTGATGCAGGACGTGCACACGCGCAGCCGCTTGGGCGTCCCGCTGACCATCGCCCGGACGACCTGGATGTTGGGGTTCCAGCGACGCGGGGTGCGGCGGTGCGAGTGGGAGACCCTGTTGCCGAAGCCCGGCCCCTTGCCGCAGATGTCGCAGACAGAAGCCACGGGATCGCTCCATTGGTGTGTTCGAGGAAGCTGGGTGCAGCCCGGAAACCGACCGGGCCAGTCGTCGAAGACTATCCGACTCACCCGCCCCGGCGCGAACCAGAGCCCGCAGAACGTGCTGCCCGGTGCGGCCTGCCGGGCCCCGGGCGGCCGGCCCACTAACTATCCTGATAGGCCATGGCGAGCCTGGAGGAACCGCTGCGCACCGTGGTGGGGGGGAAAGCCGCCACCAGGCTGGAACAAGCGTTCGGCTTGCGTACCACCGGTGATCTCCTGCGGCACTACCCGCGCCGGTACGCCCAGCGCGGCGAGCTGACCGACCTGGCGTCCCTGCGCGAGGGCGAGCACGTCACCGTCTTCGCCCAGGTCGCCAAGGTGACGATGCGGCCGATGCGGGCCCGGCGCGGCAGGCTGCTCGAAGTGACGGTAACCGACGGCAATGCCACGCTGGCGCTGACGTTCTTCAACAAGGTGGAGTTCTGGGGACGGCAGCTGAGCCCGGGCCGCCACGGCATGTTCGCCGGGAAGGTCTCGACCTTCAAGGGGAGGCGGCAGCTCGCGCATCCCGAGTGCAAGCTGCTCGGCGCGGATGACGCCGCCAGGGCTGCCGAACTCGCGTCCGAGCTGATCCCGGTCTACCCGGCGACCAAGGACGTCTCGTCCTGGGATATCGAGAAATGTGTCCGGGTCATCCTCGACGACCCCGCAGACCTCGCCTGGATCGGCGAGGCCGGTGACCCGCTCCCGGCTGCCCTGCGTGAGCGCTACCAGCTGGACGGGCTCGCGGCAGCGCTGCGGTCCATCCACCGGCCCGCCGATCTGGCCGAGGCCAGCCGCGCCCGGACCAGGCTGAAGTGGGATGAGGCGTTCGTGCTGCAGGCTGTGCTGGCCCAGCGCCGGCTGGCCGCCTCGGCCCTGCCCGCCACGGCCCGGCCGCAGGTGGCCGGCGGGCTGCTGGACGCGTTCGACGCCCGGCTTCCGTTCCGTCTCACCAAGGGCCAGCAGGACGCGGGCGTGACCATCGGCGCGGACCTGGCCCGTGACCACCCCATGCACCGGCTGTTGCAGGGCGAGGTCGGCTCGGGCAAGACGGTGATCGCGGTCAGGGCGATGCTGCAGGTGATCGACGCGGGCGGCCAGGCCGCGCTGCTCGCCCCGACGGAGGTGCTCGCCCACCAGCACTGCCGGTCGATCACCGAGCTGCTCGGGCCGTTCGGGCAGGCGGGCCGGCTCGGCGGCGCCGAGCAGGCCACCCGGGTGGCCCTGCTGACCGGATCCCTGGGCGCCGCGGCCCGGCGGGAGGCCCTGCTGGACGCGGCGTCCGGCGCGGCTGGAATCGTGGTCGGTACGCATGCCCTGCTCACCGAGCATGTGCAGTTCGCTGACCTGGGGCTGCTGGTGATCGACGAGCAGCACCGGTTCGGTGTGGAGCAGCGTGACGCGCTGCGGGAGAAGGCCCGGGATGCCCGCCCGCATGTGCTGGTCATGACCGCCACCCCGATCCCGCGGACCGTAGCGATGACCGTCTACGGCGACCTGGACACCTCCACCCTCACCGAGCTGCCGGCCGGCCGGGCGCCGATCGCCACCCACGTCGTGCCCGCGGCGTCCAAGCCCCACTACCTGGCCAGAGCCTGGGAGCGGGTCCGGGAGGAGGTGGGCAATGGCCGCCAGGCCTATGTCGTCTGCCCCCGGATCGGCGGTGAGGAAACCCCCAGACCCGGCCGCGAAACGAATGGCTCTCCCGCGGCCGCCGATGACCCGGAAGCTGTCGTGGGCGTGGACGAGGATGAGGGCGGCCCGGGGCGGGCCCCGCTGGCCGTGCTCGATCTGGCACCGGCGCTGGCGGAGGGGCCGCTGGCCGGCCTGCGCCTGCGGGTCCTGCATGGGCGGCTGCCCACCGAGGAGAAAGACACGGCGATGCGCGCGTTCGCGGCCGGGCTCGCGGATGTGCTGATCGCTACCACGGTGGTCGAGGTGGGGGTGGACGTCCCCAACGCGACCGCCATGGTCATCATGGACGCCGACCGGTTCGGGGTGTCCCAGCTGCACCAGTTGCGCGGCCGGGTCGGCCGGGGCAAAGAGCCGGGACTGTGCCTGCTGGTCACGGAGGCGCCCGAGGGCAGCAGAGCCCGGGAGCGGCTGGCGGCGGTTGCTTCCACCCTCGACGGGTTCCAGCTGTCCGAACTTGACCTGGAGCAGCGCCGGGAGGGGGACGTGCTGGGCGCGGCCCAGTCGGGGCGCAAGAAAAGCCTCAAGCTGCTCACCCTGCTCACTGACCGGGATCTGATCGGGCACGCGCGGGAGGAGGCGACGGCGGTGGTCGAGTCCGACCCGGACCTGGCCGGCCATCCGGCGCTCGCCGCGGCGATCGGTTCCCTGCTGGACGAGGAGCAGGCCGAGTTCCTGGAGAAGGCCTGAGCCGATGGCGCCAAAGGACGCTACCGGCCGGCGAGGCCGGGCGCCGGCGGGCAGGCGGACGGGTGTGCCGCGATGACGCGGATCATCGCCGGGGCGGCGCGGGGCCGCCGGCTGGCCGTGCCCAAGGGGACGGTGACCCGGCCGACCAGCGACCGGGCCAGGGAGGGGCTGTTCGCCACCATGACGGCGATCTTCGGCCCGCTGCGCGGGGTGCGGGTGCTCGACCTGTACGCGGGCTCGGGGGCGGTCGGCCTGGAGGCACTCTCGCGGGGCGCGGCACGGGTGCTGTTCGTCGAGGCCGATGCCGGGGCTGCCCGGGTCATCCGGGCGAACCTGGCGGCCGTCGCGCTGCCCGGCGGCCAGCTCATCTGTGACAAGGTGCAGCGGTTCCTGGCCCGTGGGCCGGGCGCCGAGCCTGCCTTTGACCTCGTGGTGGCCGACCCGCCCTATGCGGCGCCTGGCGAGGAGGTCAGCGGGATGCTGACCGCGCTGGCCAGCCGGGCATGGCTGGCACCGGGGGCGCTGGTCGCGGTCGAGCGTGCGACCCGGGCGGGCCCGCTGGCGTGGCCAGCCGGGTATGTGCCGGACCGGTCCCGCCCGTATGGCGAGGCGACCTTCTGGTACGGTCTCGCCGCAAGCCACTCATCGGATGAAGGCCGTGACGGAAGGGCGTGACCGCGTGCGCCGTGTTGTCTGCCCAGGCTCGTTCGACCCGGTGACCAACGGTCACCTTGACATCATCGGCCGCGCGGCCCGTCTCCACGACGAAGTGGTCGTCGTGGTCGGTGCCAACCTGGCCAAGCAGGGGTTGTTCACCGTGGACGAACGGCTTGCCATGCTGCGGGAGGTCACCAGCGAGTTCCCCAACGTCAGCGTGGACAAGTTCACCGGGCTGCTGGTGGATTTCTGCCGGGCACACGGGGTTTCGGCGATCGTCAAGGGCCTTCGCGCGGTCAGCGACTTTGAGTACGAGATGGAGATGGCGCAGATGAACTACCGTCTCGCGGAGGTCGAGACGCTGTTCATGACCGCCAACCCGCTGTACTCCTTCCTGCGTTCCAGCCTGGTCAAGGAGATCGCCAAGTATGGCGGGGACGTCAGTTCCCTGGTCCCGGCCGCGGTGTATGAACGGCTGCGGGTGCGGCTGGCGGCGACCCGAGCGGGGTGGCCGCAGGGTTCCGGGCACTCCTGACAGCCGGGCCAGCCGGCCGCGAGTTGGGGATCGGGTCACCCCTGGGTAAGCTGATCCTTTCCGGATCCGCCCGACACCCATGTTGCCATGCCATCTTCTCGCAGGACGCCCACGACCCGGCTCGACCCGCGTGGGCCGCTGGTGTTCGATACCCGGACCCTTCCCAGGCGTCCGGGATCGGTGCGTACCGAAAACCGGAATGCGCCTGCTCCTGCGGATCTGCAGACCGGGATGGCAGGCGTCCAGGAGGGGGCGAACCTGGAACTGGACGTCACGCTGGAGTCGGTGACCGAGGGAGTCCTGGTCACGGCGACGGTGACGGCACCGGTCACCGGGGAGTGTGCGCGCTGCCTGGAACCGGTGGCGCAGACCATGCAGGTCTGGTGCCGGGAACTGTTCAGTTATGAGCAAGGTAGCGGGAGTTATGAGCAAGCTGGTGGTGACGCTGCGGAGGACGGGTACTCTCTGGACGGGGATCTGCTCGACCTGGAGCCGGTCCTTCGTGACGCTTTGGTACCCGCCCTCCCGCTAGCGCCACTGTGCCGGGATGATTGCCCGGGGCTGTGCGCCGAATGCGGGGTGCTGCTCGCCCAGGCTGGCCCGGAACATGGGCACGAGCGCGCGGTCGATCCCCGCTGGGCGGGGTTGCAGCAGCGGATGACAACGCAGGCAGAACCGGCCGGGTCGCCCGGACCGGAGAAACGTGAGGAGAGTGGCCGTGGCCGTCCCTAAGCGGAGGATGTCGCGGAGCAATACCAGGTCGCGGCGGGCACAGTGGAAGGCCACGGCGCCCGTGCTCGTGCGCTGCCCGCAGTGCCACGACCCGAAGCTACCCCACACCGCCTGCCCGACCTGCGGAACGTACAACCGCCGTCAGGTGATCACGCCGTCCTGAGGCGCGGTGCGGATGCACCCGCCAGGCAGTGAGGCACGAGCCGCACCGCTGGCGGGCGCCCCCAGCGAGGCCTGGGGGAGGAGGACAGCATGAAGGGCGCAGCCGAGCACGAGGCACGATGCGGTCAGCCTGATGGCGCCGAGTTGCTGCACTCTCTCGACGCGGGGCTCAGCCCGGCGTTGCTGGAGCGTGCACTGACTCACCGCTCATATGCGTACGAAAATGGTGGATTGCCCACCAATGAGCGGCTGGAATTCCTCGGCGACGCTGTGCTCGGACTGGTGGTCACCGATGCGCTGTTCCGCGAGTACCCAGATCTCCCCGAGGGGCAGCTGGCCAAGCTCCGGGCGGCGGTGGTCAACATGCGGGCGCTGGCCGGTGTCGCGCGCGGGCTGCATCTGGGCGATTTCGTCCGGCTGGGCAGGGGCGAGGAAGGCACCGGCGGGCGCGACAAGTCATCGATCCTCGCCGACACCCTGGAAGCGGTTATCGGCGCCGTGTACATCGAGCGTGGGCTGACCGAGGCCTCCGGGCTCGTGCACCGGCTGTTCGACCCGGTGATCGCCAGGTCGGCACGGCTCGGTGCCGGACTGGACTGGAAGACCTCGCTCCAGGAGCTCACCGCCGCCGGTGTCCTTGGCGTGCCGGAGTATCACGTCGATGAGAGTGGTCCTGACCACCAGAAGTCGTTCCGTGCGATGGTCAGGGTCGGTGGCCGGGTCTACGGCTCGGGGGAGGGCCGCTCCAAGAAGGAAGCCGAGCAGCAGGCGGCAGAAGCGGCCTGGCGCGCTATCAGCAACGGGCAGCAAGTTCTGGGGGCGGGCACCGCGGGGTCCGGGACCGCCGCCGGCGGTACCGCCGGGCACGATGCTGGGCAGGGTGCTGCCGGGGACGATGCTGC
>DPMS01000150.1 GCA_003541285.1 Actinomycetota bacterium | reverse complement strand
TGTTCCTGGACGAGCCGACCGCGGGCCTGGACCCGGTGGCGGCGCACGAGGTGCACGGCCTGATCGCCGCGCTGCGGGACCGGGGGGTCACCGTCTTCCTCACCACCCACCGGCTGGATGAGGCCGAACGCCTGTGCGACCGGGTCGCCATCATCAACACCGGGCTGCTGACCACCGGCCGGCCCGACGAGTTGCGTCAGGCCCTGTTCAGCAGGTCGCTGACCATCACAACCGCCGCACCGCTGGCCGATCCCGGTCAGGCCTTCACGGGGCAGCCAGCCGTCCAGGGCTGGCGGGAAGGCGATCCGGCAGGCGGCGGCACGGCTGGCTACACCCTGACGGTGTCCGACCCGGCGCAAGCGGCTCCCGCGGTGACCCGGGCCCTGGTCGCGGCCGGGGCCGACGTGCTGTCGATCACCGAATCGCGGCACACGCTCGAGGACGTCTACCTCGAACTGATCGACGACCAGGAGGGCCGGTCACAATGAGCATCAGCGCAGCCCACATCGGCGCCGTCATCCGCAAGGAACTCACCGAGTTCCGGCGCAACCGGCTCATCATGGCCACGATGGGGGTCATCCCGGTCATCTTCCTCGCCGCTCCCACCGCCGCCATCCTCGTGCTCAAGGCATCCACGCCCAGCGTTCAGCTGGACAGGGGGGTCGGCTTCCTGCTCTTGTACCTGCAGCTGATCCCGGTCCTCATACCGGCCACGATCTCCGCGTACTCGGTGGCCGGCGAGCGCGAGCAGGGAACCCTGGAACCGGTGCTGAGCACACCGGTCCGCCGCGAGGAACTCCTCATCGGCAAGGCGGCGGCGGCCCTCATCCCCTCGGTCGGCATCGCCTATCTGGTGCTCGGCGTCTTCCTGGCGATCGTGCAATTCGGCGCCAGTCCGGTGGTGGCCGCGGCCGTGCGGCACTCCCCGGAACTGCTCGCCCAGGTGTTCTTCATCCCGCTGCTGGCCGGCTGGGCGATCTGGGTAGGCCTGGCGGTCTCGTCGAAAGCCAGCGACATCCGCGTTGCGCAGCAACTCAGCGTGCTGGCCAGCCTGCCGCCGGTCGCCCTGACCTTGCTGCTGCAGTTCCAGGTGATCAGTTCGACGCTCATACTCGGGGCCTCGCTCGCCGCTGTTCTCCTGGTGATCGACTGCGCCGCCTACCTGCTCGTGTCGAAGCTGTTCGACACCGAGCGCCTTGTCACCGGAGCCAAGGCCGTCAGCGGAATGGCCGGCCCGGCGCGGTGAACGGCGCGGGTAAGCCGCCGGTTCAGTCCACCCGCCCGGACCCGGGACACCGGCAGAGATCTACCCGACCGGGAGGACGTCGCCGGTCTCGAGGAGGCTCTTGAGGCTGGACACGAGGAGCGGCCAGCCCTGGGTGACACCGGGCAGGGCCGCGCTGCCGGGCCCGAAGCCATCGTGCACGACGGTCAGCCGGACGTAGTCGCCGAGCGGCTCGATGTCGAAGGTCACCTTCAAGCGGGGCTCGCTGGCCACCTTGGCCAGGTGGCCGTCGCTGACGTCATAGGCCGCGGCCCACTCCTGCGTGAAGGTGTGCCAGGTGTAGGACAGCCGCCGGTACGGGTCGGACTCCAGGACGACCTGGGCCGGGTCGGCGATCGTCACGCCGTCCTTATCCAGCTTCAGGGTCACCGTAGCGGTTGATCCAGCGCTCAGCGATCTCGCTGATGGGCGCGGCGTTGAGGTAATGCAGTTTCTCCCGGCCACGGCGGACCGTCGTCACCAGATTGGCGCCCTCCAGGATGGCCAGGTGCTTGCTGACGGACTGCCGTGCCATGTCCAGCCCGGCGCACAGTTCGCGGAGGGTCTGCCCGTTGCGGCTGTTCAGGCTGTCGAGGAGGCGCCGCCGGCTCGGGTCCGCCAGCGCCCGGAACACCTCGTCCACGAAGGATCAGCCCCAGCTGCTGATACTCGGGACCTCCCGCGTCCACCAGCCGGACAGTCCCTCCGGCGTGGCCAGGGCCTGGTAGGCCCGGTCGGGCGGCGCGCCGATTCCCACCCGGTGCCGAATGTCTGCCATCTCGTGCCCCTTCCAGCCTGGTCTGCACTCGCTCTCCGGCATCGAGCCAGAGATATGCAGCCATCTGGTTGCCTAACCTAGGCAGCCGGTCGGCTGCCTGTCAACGGCAGGGCAGCGGGCGCTTCCCCGGTGCGGGCAGCTACCTGCCAGAAGGGCTGCACGACTGCGAATCCGCGGTCCGCGCGTACGCATGCCGCCACTCCCCCATCACCGGCACCACCCGCCAGCACCTCACCGCCCTCGCCAGCGACCCCGCTCGCGATCAGTGCCCTCCACCAGCTATCCGGAGCCAGCTGGCGCCGGGGCTCACACCTGTGCTGTCAGCCCTGGATGGGTATGCGGGCTGCGAAGGCCTCGACCTTCTGCTGCCAGCCCTCCTCCAGCGGTCCCTTGACCCCGGTCACCTGGATCTTGTCCTCGGCGACCTCGACGAGTCCCTTGTCCTGCAAGATCTCGTTCATGATCGGGCGGACGCGCTGCCACCTGGCCAGCTCCTCTTCGGTGGGCATCCGCCCTGTCTTCTTGTCCGGCTGCGGCGCCATCTCAGTGGTCAGCACGGCGTACTTCGTGCCAGCAGGCAATCCCACCTTCTTCAGGAACCGGCGCATGCCGCCGATGGGCTTGCCCATCCGCCCGGGCGAGCTGAACAGGTACAGGTCGGCCGGCGGCAACTCATCCGGCCTCGCCTCCCGGATGGGATGGACGCTGACCGTAACGCCCCTGGCGGCCATCTGCTTGCTGAACTCCTCCGCGACCATGGCCCCGTTGCCGTATCTGGAGGCGTGCAGATACTCGATCTTCATGGTGAATCCCCCGTCTGAATCCGGGTCAGACTGGCATATCGCGAATCCGTGATCAGGATGGCGCGAGCTGCGTCCGGCGGGCCAGAGGCAGACGTCACCTTCCAGCGCCATCGCGGGTCCACGCTGAGGGCCGGCCTGTCTAGGTTCGTATGCCGTGACTGGGCCACCTGCGCCGGGCCATCACCGGCGGGAGGTCCTCCAGCCACCCCGTTTCGGCGGCGTGCACCCCGAGGGCGAACAGCACGGCGCCCTGAGGCCACTCGCCGAGCCTGGCGGTGAACAGCACGTTTGAGTTCCAGGGCCACACCTGCCAGACGGCAAAGGAGGTCACGGCAATCGTCAGGGCGGCGGCGGTGAGGAGGACCCCGAGCCGGAGCGGGCGCCGTGACTGCGGTGCGGGGCGAAGCCGTCGCAGTGCGGCGTAGATCAGGGAAAAGACAAGCAGCGCGGCGACAAACCACATGACGCCGAACTCGGCGGCACGCAAGGCGGACGCCACGCTTGTCCGCACCTGGTCAGGGCGGCTGCCGACGTAGTCGGCCAGCGGCTCGATGAGGAGCACGAAGGCGAGCAGGGGCACGCCGAGGCGCACAGCCCCTGCTGCGGGCGAGGCCGCGCCGGGGCCACGGTGTGCGGGGGATCGCGCTGAGAACCAGCCGGCGAGCAGGAACAGCGGGCCGAGCCCGAACAAGGCGCCTGCCACGACCGGGAAGGACAGCAGCATCGGCCACACGGTCGAGGTCGTGCGCTCGGTGTAAGGCCAGTCGGCGATCCCGGTGAGGTAGCCGGTGGCGGTGTGCGCCACGATGACGCCGGCGACCACGAGCACCCGAACGTTGTCGGCCGACAGCTCTCGCTGCCGGCTCCTGACGAGGCTGTCGTGCGATGAGGCCATGTCACACCTGCACGGATCACTTTCAGGATCAGCCAGCCGTGATCCGCGCTACAGAGGCGAACGTCCCGCCCACGGCACCCACAGGCTGCCCGGGCGTGGCCATCGGCAGCGGGACATGGTCGACTGCTTGCTGTGAACGCACTGCTTACCGGGGTCATCGGTGTCGCGGCCACGCTATTGGGGTCGTTCAGCACCTATCTGTTTCAGAGCCGCACAGCCAAGCGTGCCGAGGCATTCGCGCTCGAGGAGCGGCTTCGCCAGGAGCATCTGAGCGCCTGCACCGCCTTCGCCGCGGCCTTGACCGAGCTCAAGCGAGGGCTGGTCACTCTCTGGTTCTACCGGCAACGAGGCCAGGAAACGGCTGATTATCAGGCAGCTCGCATCGAATGCGACCGCCTGGGAGCGAGCGCGGAAGCCGCCCGATTCCGGGTGCAGCTCGTTTCGGGCGACTCTGGGCTCATGAGCTTGGCGGACTCCGCCTTCACTGCCATCGGAACGCTCCACAGCGCTTCGGACACCGGCGAGCTACGCGAGCACGAGAACCGCTTTGAAGCTGCCGTCAGGGAGTTCATTCAGGCCGCCGCCATGCGGCTTCGTGCAGCCGCCCGCTAGCCGCCACAGGGCCAGCCGTCCGCGGCTGCTAAGGGATCCGGGCGACTGCCCCGTACACAGCCGTTTCGGCTGCCGAGGGGCGGGGTGCGACCTCGTCCTCGGCGCGCCACTCGGCCACCGACTGGATGCCCGGGGGGACCTGCTCCAGCCCCTCGAAGAACCGGGCGAACTCCTCCCGGCTGCGCGGGCGGAACACCACCCCCGGCCGCGCGTTCGCGGCGTCAAGCTCGGCGATGGTTTCCGGTGACATGAAGTCGTAGGTGGGATGGGAGATCGCCAGGTAGCTGCCTGCGGGCATCGCCCCGGCCAGCTGGCTGACGATGCCGTGCGGGTCGTCGCTGTCAACGATGAACTGCAGGATCGAGATCAGCATCAGCGCCACCGGCTGGGACAGGTCCAGGGTGCGCCGCAGCTCCGGATCGGCCAGGATACCGCCCGGATCCCGCAGGTCGGCGTCGATGTAGGCGGTGGCGCCCCCGGGCGCGCTGGTCAGCAGCGCGCGGGCGTGCACGAGCACGATCGGATCGTTGTCCACATAGACGATGCGCGCATCCGGCGCGATGGCCTGGGCGACCTGATGAGTGTTGCTGGCAGCGGGGATCCCCGTGCCAATGTCCAGGAACTGACGGATCCCAGCCTCCGCGGCCAGATACGTGACCGCGCGGCGCAGGAACCTGCGGTTCTCGATAGCGGCGGTACGCACGGCCGGGAACGCCGCCGCGACCGCGTCCCCCGACTCCCGGTCGGCGGGGAAGTTGTCCTTGCCGCCCAGCCAGTAGTCGTAGCGGCGGGCAGGATGAGGCACCGAGGTGTCGATCCTCGTTTCCCACCCGGAATCAGCGTCTGACAGCGCGTCCGGGGCAGCCCAGTCCGATATCCCGGGCTCTTGACCACTCATACAGGCTCCTATAGACACCGATCGCGCCGCACCGGCGATACGGCCGGTGTACCGTCCGTATCGTCCGAGTAATCGTAGTCCTCCGCGGC
>DPMS01000149.1 GCA_003541285.1 Actinomycetota bacterium | reverse complement strand
AGTGCCATGCCGCCCTCACACCGCTGGGAGAGGGCTCAATTGTACCGCTCTGGGACACCTGGGACCAGGGTCGCCCTATCTGGCCGTGGGGGCCGCGCAAGCAGCGCCGGTCCTGGTCCGAAGGGATGCCCGGGCACTCTCCATGCGGCGGAACCTATTACCCGGATAAACGCATGGCAAAGGCATTGGCCCCAGGGCAGGCCCGAAGACGCCCAGCGGTCTGGAGAACCGGCAGGAGCGGTACCCTGCATGACGTCCCCAGGGGGAATACCGGGCGGGCATGCCCGGCGTGGTGTGAAGGCGGGAATACGTGAGCAGTACGTCCGGCGACGGCCTCGGCCCGGTGGCCGTTATCGTTCCCACCTATAACGAGCGCGACAACATCGAGATCATCGCCAGCCGCGTGCGCAGTGCCGTGCCCGACGCCGATCTGCTCGTGGTGGACGACAACAGCCCCGACGGCACGGGTGAGATCGCCGACAAGCTGGCGGGCGAGGACTCCCACATCCACGTGCTGCACCGCCCCGGCAAGGCTGGCCTCGGGGCCGCCTACATCGCTGGCTTCCGCTGGGCACTGGAGCACGGTTACGCAGCGGTCGTGGAGATGGACGCGGACGGTTCACATCGCCCGGAGGAACTTCCGCGCATGCTCGCCGCACTGGCCGACGCAGATCTGGTGCTCGGCTCGCGCTATGTGCCGGGCGGCACCGTGCTCAACTGGCCCAAGTCGCGGGAGATCCTGTCCCGCGGCGGGAACGCCTACGTCCAGCTGATGCTCGGCGTCAAGCTCAAGGACGCGACGGGGGGGTACCGCGTCTTCCGGGCCACCACGCTGCAGCGCATCGGGCTGGACGAGGTGGAATCCCAGGGCTACTGCTTCCAGGTCGACCTCGCGCGGCGGACTCTCAAGGCTGGGCTGACGGTCGTCGAAGTACCCATCACCTTCGCAGAACGCGAGCGTGGCACGAGCAAGATGAGCCGGGCGATCGTCGCCGAGGCGTTCTGGCGGGTCAGCCTCTGGGGGATCGCCCGCCTGCGGCCCACCGGGCGGGCCTCCTGACGAAGCCAGCCCGGTGAAAGCCAGCCCGGCTAGGCCAGCGAGCCGGTTGCCTGGGCAGGCTAGGCGCTCTTGCGCTGCCGGGTGCGGGGATCCTTGACCCCGGCCTCGTCGTCGAGACCGCGTTCCCCCCGGATCAGGGCAAGCCGCTCCGCGAGCACCTGCTCCAGATCGGCGATGGACCGCCGCTCCCGCAGCATGTCCCAGTGGCTGCGTGGTGGCTTGATCTTCTTCGGGCTCGGCTGGTCCCCCATGGCAGTGAGCGCAATCGTTCCGCAGACCCGGCACTCCCAGGTCGCGGGAACATCCGCTTCGGCGGCAAACGGTACGGTAAAATGATGGCCCTTNNGGGCAGTCAAAAGCTATCTCCTGGCGCGGGGCCAGGTCCGTGTTCCGGTCATTCTCATAGCTCGTCGCTCCGAGCCGGGTGCCGCGAAGTGCGCGTTCGGCCATATGGCATTGCCTCCCAGGCGCTCAGCCTTCCACGTCGTTAACGCTGAGTACCCGGACAAGATTCCCGCTGTGCCCCGATTCCAACCCAGCGGCAGTCAGGTTGCCTTCGGGTGCCACTGCCCCCGGCTGGCCAGCACCTCGCGCAGCGCCACCGTCTCATCGGTCATGATCCCGTCCACGCCCAGATCGAGCAGGCTCTCCATGGTCGGGCGGTCGTTCACCGTCCACACGTGGACCTGTAGCCCCAGGGCATGGGCGCGGCCGATGAAGGACGGCGTTGCCACCTGCCCGGGCACCTGGACGCAGCGCACCCCCGAGCGCGCGAGCCGGTCCGCGAGCGCACCCGGCCTGCGGCGAGCGGCGGACCCGGGCCAGCGGCCAGCCCCGCCCGTCACGAACTGCGGGCGCGTGAGCGGGTTACGGTGCGGGCCCCGCGAGTCGTGCGGGCCACGCGGGCCCCCGAACCTCACCACGGCCGCCCCCAGCGGTGAGGCCGCCATGCACACCGGGCGGTCAAGGGCGCGGCGGGTCGCCCGCAGCCTGCTGGCCGAGAACGACACCACGCAGACCCGGTCCCAGGCCCTGGTCCTGCGCAGCACCCGCGCGAACGGCTCGATCGCTGGCGCATCCTTCACGTCAATGTTGAAACGCACGTCGGGCCAGGCGGCCAGCAGATCTTCCAGCACGGGGATGGGCTCGGTGCCGTCGATGAGAGCGCCGGCGATGTCCTTGTGTGACAGGCGGGAGATCCGCCCGGGCCGGCCGGTGACCCGCTCCAGCGTCCGGTCGTGGAAGGCGATGAGTACCCCGTCGGCAGTCGCCTGCGCATCGGTCTCCAGGTACTCGTAGCCGAGCCCCACCGCGTGCTCGAACGCGCGCCAGGAATTCTCCGGTGCATGTGCGGCGCCGCCCCGGTGGGCGAACGCGAGCGGACCAGGATGGTCCAGGAAGACGGTCGGCATGTATGTGAGTATGCGCTACAGGTGTGACCAGTGTGAAAACCGAGGCTGCCGTTCCGGCGAACTACCGGTGCAGCCACTTTGTCAACGCGGCTGGGGTGGCACTGATTCCCGGCCGGCCGCATCTTCCCCGGATGGCCCGGCGGCCAGCCCGGCCGCGGGCGGGGCTGCCCGGCCGGCCGGGTCACCTGGCACGGCCAGGGCAGGCTCGATGTAACGGTGGGTGACGTGCCGTTCCACCACGAACGTCATCACCGGGATGGTTCCCGCCAGCAGGAGGCTGGCGGTCGGCCAGGCGGCCAGGCGCAGCTTCCTGCTCAGCGAGAAGGCGACGAGCAGGTAGCCGACGTACAGGGTGCCGTGCACGGTGCCCACCACGTTCACGAGCCCGCTGTCGGCCGCAAAAGGCTGCAGGACAGCCAGAACGCACAGGACGATCAGCACCACACCGGTCACATAAGCCATCACCCGGTACAAGGTGACATTCAGGCGCACCCGCCCCACCTCCTTGGTACTAACGGGGCGGGTGGCGCGGTTACCGAAGACCGTGCCACCTGCCGTGACCCTTCACTTCCTTGGTCAGGCGAGCCAGATAGGCGTTGTAGGCGGCGAGTTCCTCATCCTGCTCGTCCGCCTCGCCGTCAGGCTCGCCGGCACCGGCTTGCTGCCCGGCGCCACCCGCCTGCCCCGCGCCTGCTGGGAGCGCGATTTCCGGTGGCGGGCCGCCGTCCGCGGCCGGGCTGAGTTCATCCTTGATCGTCTTGACCCAGAAGACCACAGCAAAGATCGCGAAGAACGGCCACTCGAAGGTGTACGCCCAGCTCAGCGCGTTTCCTGCTTCCGCCCGCCGCAGCTGCCAGTCGCCGAGGGCGAGCATTCCCAGCACACAGACGATCACCAGGACGTGCCAGCCCAGCCACCTGGGGGTGATCAGGAACCTCCACCTCGACGGTTCCTGGGTGCCGGACATGGGCTGAGTCTAGCGGGCGAATCCCAGCGGTTCCGGTACGCACCGGGCAGGCCGCGAGTCCCTGCGTTTGCCTGCGGGGCCGTTCAGTGATAATCGGAGCATGTCGCTGACCGATCATCTGCTGCCCGGGCGGCATGGCCTGGCGGCACGCCTGCCAGCCAGCCTGGAGGACCTGCATGGGCCCGAACAGGGAGTGGTTGTCCTGCCGCGCCACCTGGCCTGGCCCGGACTACGGGAAATCGACCTCTCCGACGACCGGCTCCGCCGCAGCCTGTATGGCATTGTTCTCACACAGGGCCGGCGCAACGACATGGCCCGTTTCGTCAACGCCAGGCTGCTGCGGGAGGATTGGCCGCTGCTGCGGACATCACTCGACCCGAAAGTGCGCAAGGGCTGCGAGCGGCGGCTGCGGCTCGGCAGCTGACGGGATCACAGGAGGACCACATGACCATGACCGCTAACGGCCTCGATGAGCTCAAGGCGCTGGCCGGCGCTGACCTCGGGCAGACCGGCTGGCTGGAGATCACCCAGCAGCGGATCGACACCTTCGCCGACGCGACCGGGGACCATCAGTGGATCCATGTGGATCTTGAGAAGGCCGCGGCCGGGCCGTTCGGCACCACCATCGCCCACGGGTATCTCACGCTGTCCCTGGTCATTCCCCTGTTCAGCGAGCTCCTTGAGGTCAAGGGCGTGAGCATGGGGATCAACTACGGGCTCAACAAGGTGCGCTTCCCGGCGACGGTCCCGGTCGGCGCGAAGATCAGGCTGGCGGCCAGGCTCGGGGCGATCGAGGACGCCGGTGTCAACGCCGTGCAGGCCATGGTCGACTTCACCATCGAGGTCGAGGGCAGCGAGAAGCCTGCCTGCGTCGCCCAGGCGCTCTACCGCTACTACAGCTGAGCGTGTGCGCAGCCTCCGTACTGCCACGGTGAAGCAAGGACGATGACCACAGCACCCTCTCCCGCCACCGTTCCCATCTACCTGGAGCAGGGCAACCGGTGGGTGTTCGCGTGCTCGCTGGACTGGCCGGGCTGGTGCCGCCGGGGACGCTCGGAGGAGCTCGCACTGGAGCAGCCGGCCGCGTACGCGCCACGGTATGCGGCCGTCGCGGACCGGACCGGGCCGGCCTGGCATGGCAGGCCGGCCCGGCAGCGGCCTTCACCGTCACCGAACGGCTCACCAGCGACTTCGGCGCCGACTTTGGCGCGCCATGTGAGATCCCGCAGGCAGACGCCACACCCGCTGACGCCGGCCAGGCACAGCAGATGACCGCCCTGGTCCGGGCCGCATGGGAGATCTTCGACCTGACCGCTGCCACTGCCCCGCCGCCGCGTGGGCACTTGTGCAGCTGAGCCGCACGCCGGGGGAGCGGTATGCGAGGGTTGCGGTATGCGGAAGTACGTCATCATGGGCGTCCAGGGCAGCGGCAAGAGCACGCAGGCAACCATGCTCGCGGCCGATCTCGACCTGGCCCACATCAGCGTCGGCGATATCTTCCGCTGGCATGTGCAGCAGCACACGAAGATGGGCGCCCAGGTCCGGCGCGTCATGGCCGCCGGGGAACTGGTCGGGGACGAACTCGCGGAGGCGGTGACCGCCGAGCGGCTCAGCCAGCATGACTGGAACTACGGCTTCGTGATCGACGGCTTCCCGCGTAACCGCAGGCAGGCAGAGTTCTTCCTGGAGAGTTACGACATCGACGGAGTGATCCAGCTGGATCTGCCCGATTCCGAGGTCCGCCGCCGTGTGCTCGCCCGCCGCCTGTGCTCGGGCTGCGGGATGGACTACAACCTCATCGCGGGCCGCCCTGCGGTGGAGGGAACCTGCGACGTCTGCGGCGGCACCCTGGTCACCCGCGAGGACGACACCGAGGAAGCGCTCGCGGTCCGGCTGCGCGACTACCACGAGAAGACCGACCCGGTGCTGGACCTGTTCCGGCGCAAGGAGTACGTGGCCACCATCGACGCACGTCCCGGCAAGGCCGAGATCCAGCAGGCCATCCGCGGCAGCCTCCGCCTCCCGCCGTACCAGCCCGCGGCCGGCCAGTAGGGGCAGGCCAGCAGGGGCAGGCCGGTCCGGGTGCGGAGCGGCCCGCCGACCAGGTGGCCCCCCTGCCGCACTACCCTTGGGCAGCGTGCGACAGATCGCCGTCTTCAGTGGCAGCGCCCACCCGCAGCTGGCAGCCGAGATCTGCCTGGCGCTCGGCGAGCCGCTGCTTCCCACCCGGCTCCGCCATTTCGCCAACGACTGCCTGGAAGTCCAGTTGCAGGCCAACTGCCGGGAAAGGGACGTCTTCATCATCCAGCCCCTCACCCCGCCGGTCCAGAATCACCTGGTCGAACTGCTCCTCATGCTGGACGCTGCCAGGGGCGCCTCGGCCGCCAGGGTCACCGCGGTGATCCCGCACTACTCCTACGCACGCTCGGACAAGAAGGACATGCCGCGGGTGTCGATCGGCGGCCGGCTCGTCGCCGACCTGCTGGTGACCGCGGGCGCGAGCCGGGTGCTCACCATGGCGCTGCACTCCCCGCAGGTGCACGGCTTCTTCTCGGTCCCGGTCGATCACCTGCACGCGCTGCGTGAACTCGCCGCCCACTTCGCCGGGCAGGACCTGTCCACCACCGTCGTGGTCTCGCCCGATCTGGGTTACGCCAAGCCGGCCGCGGCGTTCGCCCGCATGCTGGGCCTGCCGGTGGCCGCCGGGGCCAAGCAGCGCTTCAGCGACAAGCGGGTCGCGATCACCTCGATCATCGGCGACGTGGACGGCCGGGAGGTGATCGTGCTCGACGACGAGATCGCCCGCGGGACCACCGTTCTTGAACTGCTCACCAGGCTGAGCGACCATCACGTGCCCTCGGTCCGTATCGCCTGTACCCACGGCCTGTTCTGCGATGGTGCCCTGGGGCGGATCGCCGCGGTACCCGAGGTCAGCGAGATCGTGTGCACCAACACGGTGCCGATCCCAGACGGGCCCGGCATGCACCACCCCAAGCTCACCGTCCTGTCGATAGCCTCCGCGCTGGCCGAGGCGATCCGCCGGATTCACGAAGGGGAATCGGTCAGCGCCCTGTTCGGCCCCGGCTGAGATACGCCGCACCGCCGCCGGCCGTTTATGCTCATAGGACACCAAGGCGGAAATGGCATGGCGAAGGGCGGCTGTGGTGACAGCGGAATGGTTCCCGGGCCTTCCGGCCGCGCACGCGGAGCCAGTCGGCGTGGACACGAGCGTTGCTCATCCGGCCCGCGTGTACGACTACTGGCTGGGCGGGAAGGACAACTTCCCGGCCGACCGGGCGGCGGGCGACGCCGCCGTCGAGGCCAATCCCGACATCCTGCCCGGGGTGCGCGCCAACCGGCGGTTCCTTGCCCGCGCCGTCCACTACCTGGCAGGCGAGGCGGGCATCCGGCAGTTCCTCGACCTTGGTACCGGCCTGCCCTCGGCCAGCAACACCCACAAGGTCGCCCAGGCCGAAGCATCCGACACGAGGATCGTCTACGTGGACAACGACCCGATCGTGCACGCTCACGCCCGGGCGCTGCTGACCAGCACCGAGGAGGGGGCGACGGCCTACATCGACGCCGACATCCGGGACACCGAGGTCATCCTCCGCGAGGCGGCCAGGGCGCTGGACTTCAGCAAGCCAGTGGCCATCATGACCTTGATGGTGCTGCAGTACATCCCGGACACCGATGACCCGCACGGGATCGTCGCCCGGTTGCTGGCCGCAGTCCCATCCGGCAGCTACCTGGTCCTGTCCGACACCGCCAGCGACATCAACCCCTCTGCCACCGCCGTCTCCGCGGCCCGCCTCAACCAGCGGCTGGGCCCAGCCAAGCAGACCCGCAGGACCCGGTCCGAGATCGAGCGCTACTTCACCGGGCTGGACCTGATCGAACCCGGGCTTGTCCCGCTGAACCGCTGGCGCCCGGAGCCGGACGACCCCAGGTTCCCCCGGGACGTGCCCACCTATTGCGGCGTAGGCCGCAAACCGTAGGCGGCTAACTCTCCTCGATCGCTCGCGTGATCTGCTCGCGGGTGAGCGGCAGATCGCGCACCCGCACGCCCACCGCGTCCGCCACCGCATTGCCGATCGCGCCTGCGACGGGGCCCTGCGCGACCTCGCCCGCACCGGTCTCCCGCTCGCCAGGGGCGGCCACGATCCTGACCTCCACCCGCGGCACCTGGGAGAACCGCAGGATCGGGTAGGTGTCCCAGTTCACCGAGGTGATCCGCGTCCGGTCGAAGCTGACCCGCTCCCGCAGCGCCCAGCTCGCGCTCTGGATCGCGCCACCCTCGACCTGGTTGATGACACCGTCCGGGTTGATCACGCGGCCCACATCCACCGCCAGCCACAGCCGGGTCACCCGCACGTCGCTATCGGCCTCCACCTGGGCCACCGCGGCGCAGTAGCCGGCGCCACCCTTGTAGCGGGCATAGCCCAGGCCCAAGCCGGTTCCCTCCGGCACGCCGGACCGGGTGGCCCAGCCGGACAGCTCAGCCGCCTGCTCGATCACCCGCCGGGCGCGGGGATCGGTCAGATGCGCGAGCCGGAACTGCACCGGGTCCTTTCCCGCCGCAGCTGCCAGCTCATCCATGAACGACTCGATCGCGAACACGTTCAGGAAGGCGCCCAGGGAGCGCAGCGAGGAGGTGCGGACCGGCATGGACAGCAGCCGGTGGCGGACGACCAGCCGGTCGGCTATGTCGTAACCGGGGACCGCGTTGCGGGTGGAACCCATCGCCCCGGTCGGCGGGCCGTCCGGGGCCGGGCTCATCGGCTGGCCCCCGGCCAGGTGCTCCAGCGCCAGCAGCCGCGGCTCGCCACCGCTGCCGGGACGGCCGATGAAGCCGTTGCTCCACACATCCTGGCGCCAGGTGGCGATCCGCCCGCTGGCGTCAAGGCCNNCCGTTGTGCCCGTAGGCACCGGCCCCCTCCACGTGGATGACGGTCACCTGGTCCACGCCCAGGCCCAGCCCGGCCGCGATCGCCCCGCGCAGGGCGAAGATGCCCTGGCTGTGGCTCCAGACCGTGACTGACCCCCCGTCCCAGCGGGCGATCGCGCAGCTTGGCGCCATCGAGGCGTGGGCCAGGAAGGGCCGGGTGTACTCGGCGGTCATCGCCCGGGTGACTGCCGCCACGGCCTGCTCGTCGTGCCGTTCGTCCACCGTGACCGGCTGGCTGGGCGCGGACAGCAGGAACTGCTTCAGGTCGCCCTCGTCGGGCAGCGACTCGGCGACGTCCCACCGCGCCGCCCGCCCGGCCATGCCCGCGGCGGCCAGCGCGGCCCGGTCAGCCGGCGCCACCACTCCCAGGAACGACCCGTCACGCACCGTTATGACGTCATCGGGAAGCGCGACCTCACCGGGACTGACGAGCGACGCCACGCGGGCGGGTGGGCGGACGACCCGGCCGTACAGCATGCCGGGCAGGACAAGGTCATGCAGGAAGCGGGGCCGGCCTGTGACCTTGTCCGGGATGTCCAGCCGCTGGGCGCTGTGGCCTGACACCGACCACCGCGCGGGTGCCTTCGCCGGCAGGGGATCGCCCGCTTCCCGGTCCAGCAGGCCGGCCCCGGCAAGGGACCAGTACGTCAGCCCGGTGCCGCCGGCGTCGGTGGTGATCTCACCGTCGGTTACGGCCAGTGCCGACGGGTCCGCCCCCAGCCTGGCCGCCGCGGCGGCCAGGAAGAGGGCGCGGGCCTGGGCACACACCTGCCGCAGCGCCATGCCGGATTCCTCGATCGACCTGCTGCCCGAGGTGATCCCCTCATCCGGGCTGGCCGCGGTGCTGACCGGGGCGACCCGGACCCGGTTCAGGCTCACATCGAGTTCCTCGGCCACGATCTGGGCCAGCGCAGTCCAGATCCCCTGGCCATACTCGACC
This sequence comes from Actinomycetota bacterium, assembly GCA_003541285.1. GTDB lineage: Bacteria > Actinomycetota > Actinomycetes > Streptosporangiales > Streptosporangiaceae > UBA9676. Next base: position 8,326 of record DPMS01000149.1, on the reverse strand, counting down.
TTGCCGGAGTGGACGGTAACCACGCCTGCGTCGTCGAAGCCGAGCCAGGTAGCCAGCACCGGGTTGGCCGCCAGGGTGGCCGGCAAGGCAGAGGAGCCGGGCGCCGGGGCACCGGGCAGGCCGGGGTAGGGACTGGCGGGCGGGAGGTTCGGCGGGCCGGCAGGCGCGGGGACCTGAGCGCTCATCCGGCGGCCTGCTCAGCCATCCGGCCGGCCGCCTTCAGGACCGCGTTGACGATCCTGCGGTGTGCCCCGCAGCGGCACAAGTTGCCATCGAGTGCCTCCCGCACCTGCTGCTCACTGGGGGAGGGGTTGCCGCGCAGCAGTGCCACCGCGCTTACGACCATGCCCGAGGTGCAGTACCCGCACTGGGCGGCCTGCTCGTCGATGAACGCCTGCTGGACGGCGTGCAGGCTGTCGCCATCGAGCAGCCCTTCCACCGTGGTCACCTGCCTGCCCTCCGCGGCCCAGGCGGGGAAGTCGCAGGAGGAGCGGGCCTCGCCGTCGACGAGCACGAAGCAGGCCCCGCACAGCCCGAGCCCGCAGCCGAACCGGGGCCCGCACAGGCCAAGATCATGACGGAGCACGTCCAGCAGGGGAGCGTCCGGCTCGCAGGGCAGCGTGCGGCTGGCGCCGTTCACTGTCACGTGCAGTTCGTGCTGCTCCATGGTCTCCCCTCACCTCCGCGGCCGCGGGGCGGTGGCGGAAGCCGGCCGCACCTGCGGGCCAGCGGGCCGGATCCGTTGCGCTTGACGGTTGACCGGGCCCATCCTCAGAGAGTATGCATTCGTTTGCAGGTTCTGGCCAGCGACCTTAACAACCCCAGGAGGGTGTGTGGACGACCGGGTAGCCATGGCGATCTCACACTGGGCGCCACGGTTCACGATGAACGGCGTGACCGCAGGAGACTTCGAGCGGATCACCAGCAGCCTGGACTCGTGGGACCAGTGGTGTTCCGGGTGGAGCGTGGTAGCAGCCGAGCACGAGCAACTCGGCCGTGATGCGCTGGCCGCCGGCCGGGATATCTCGGCCGGTGCCCACCTGTCCCAGGCGGCGGTCTACTACCACTTCGCCAAGTTCCTGTTCGTCGACGACCTCGACCAGATGCGGACGGCCCACATGCGGGCGGTCGCGTGCCTGACGGAAGCACTGCCGTTCCTGGACCCGCCCGGCCGCCGGGTGGAGATCGGCTTCGAGGGCTCACAGATCGTCGGGATTATCCGCGAGCCCGCGGGGGAGGGCCCCCACCCGGTGATGATCATGATCCCGGGCCTGGACTCGGCCAAAGAGGAGCTGCGCAGCACCGAGGAACTCTTCCTGGAACGTGGCATCGCCACCATCAGCGTGGACGGGCCCGGCCAGGGTGAGGCCGAATACGAGCTGGCAATCCGGGGCGACTGGGAGGTGCCGGGCGGCGCGATCATCGACTACCTGACCACACAGCCGTCACTGGACGCCGGCCGGATCGGTGTGTGGGGAGTCAGCCTGGGCGGCTATTACGCGCCCAGGGTGGCCAGCGGGGATGAGCGGGTGAGGGCGTGCATCGCCCTGGCCGGGCCATACGTTTTCGCCGCGAACTGGGACAACCTCCCGATCCTGACCCGGCAGGCGTTCCGGGTCCGGTCCAAGTCACCGGACCTGGAGACGGCCCGCGCCAGGGCCGCCGAGCTCAGCCTGGAAGGCCGCGCGGAACTCATCCGGTGCCCACTGCTGGCCGTCATGGGCAGGCTGGACCGCCTCATCCCATGGCAGCATGCGCAGCGCCTGGTCGACGAGGCGGGCGGGCCCGCGGAGCTGCTGCTGCTGGAGAAGGGCAACCACGGCTGTGCCAACCTGGCGCCGTTCCACCGGTATGCAGCTGCCGACTGGGCCGCCGACAAGCTCGGCGCCCGGGTGAGCCGGGGCCAGGCCGCCCGCTCATGAGCCCGGAGGCGCTGACCGCCACCGCCTCCGGGCTGCGCGTGCTCGCCCACCACGACCTGGGCGGCTACGGCGACGGCATGCAGGTGATCCGTCATGGTGACGCCCTGTACGTCGGGCACACGGGCACGACCGGGATGGGCACGACGATCCTGGACGTGGCCGACCCGGCCCGGCCCGCGCTGGTGACCCAGTGGCGGGCACCTGCCCGCTCGCACACCCACAAGGTGCAGGTGGCCGACGGCCTGCTGCTGGTCAACCACGAGAAGTTCCCGTACCGGGCGGTCATGACCGAGCCGTTCTCCGCCGGCCTGGCCGTGTACCGCCTCGATGACCCGCTGCGGCCCGAGCAGACCGCGTTCTGGCCCAGCGGCGGCCGCGGGGTTCACCGGGTCGTCTGGACAGGCGGCCGTTACGCGCACATGTCGGCCATCCCCGACCACTTCCGCGACCGCATCTGGGTGGTGCTGGACCTGGCCGACCCGGCCCGGCCGGCGGAGGCTGCCCGCTGGTGGCGGCCCGGCCAGCGCGACGACGAGCAGCCAAGCTGGCCCGATGGTGAACGCCACGCGGCGCACCATGCACTTATCGCCGGTGAGCGCGCCTACCTCGGCTATGACGATGCCGGGCTGGTCGTGCTGGACGTGTCGGACATGACCCGCCCGCGCCAGGTGGCGCACGCGCAGTGGGCTGGCGGGTCCACCCACACCTGCCTGCCGCTGCCCGGCCGGGCACTGGTGGCCGCTACCGACGAGCAGGTGACCGACGGCCCTGGCGCGCCGATGCGGGCGATCCGGGTCATCGACATCGCCGGCCCCCGCCCGGAGGTCCTCGCGATGTGCCCGCACCCGGCCGGATTCGATCACCTGCCGGGCCGGTTCGGTGCGCACAACCTGCACGAGAACCAGGCGGGGTCCTACCGCAGCGAACGGATCGTGTTCGCGACCTACTTCAGTGCCGGCGTCCGCATCTACGACCTGGCTGACCCGCAGCATCCGGTGGAGGTCGCACACTGGATCCCCAAGCCGCCGCCCGGGCAGCAGGTCGCGCAGATCAATGATCTGTTCGTGGACGCGGCAGGGCTCATCTGGGTGACCGACCGGATCGGCGGCGGCCTGTATGTGCTCGAGCCCGGACCCGCCCTGGCGGCGCTGATGGAGGAGGGCCGCATTTCGTGATGGCACATGGTCCGCGGTTCGCACCCGGCAGGTGGCGGGCGGCCTTAGGGTACGGGGCCGGCCTGGCCGGCGGGGTAGTGCTATGGCAGGTGCTCGGCGCCCACACCAGCAGCCTCGTGTTCGTCTCCCTGTCGGCCACCCTGGCCAGGCTCGGGCAGATGATCTCGGACGGGAGCCTGCCCAGCGCGCTCGCGGCATCATTCGCCGCCTACGGGGCCGGAGTCGCGCTCGCGATCGTGGCCGGTGCCGCGGCCGGCCTGCTGCTGGCCCGCCGGGACCTGCTCCGGCAGGCGTTCGAGCCTTACCTGATAGCGCTGTACGCCGCACCGATGGTGGCCCTCATCCCGTTCCTGCTCTCCCTGCTGGGTTACGGGTTCTGGCCCAAGGTGATCGTGGTCTTCCTGTTCGCGTACTTCCCGGTGCAGTTCGCCACCCAGCGGGGCGCACAGAGCATCTCCCCGGAACTGGTCGACGTAGCGCGCTCGTTCCGCACCAGCGAGCGAGGCATCTGGCGGCACGTGGTCATCCCGTACACGCTTCCCTACCTGATGACCGGCGTCCGCCAGGCGCTGGCCCGCGGCCTGGTCGGGATGATCGCCGCCGAATTCTTCCTCAGCGCCGGCGGGCTCGGCAGCCTGCTGATCACCCAGTCCGAGCAGTTCGACACCGCCGGGATGCTGGCCACGACCCTGGTGATAACCTTCATCGGGGTCGCGCTGATGGCCATCGGCCGGCTGGTCGAAGCCCGGTTCGCGCGCTGGCGGGTGCAGTCATGAGCGCGTCCAGCGCCCCGCGCGCGCCAGGCCCCGGCCTGGCGCGGATGGTGCGGCGCCCGTCCCCCGCGGTCGCCGGGCAGCGCGGCCGGCGCGAGCGCCGCAAGGTCCTGCTGGCCCGGGCCGCAGTCGGAGCCACGATCCTGGTCGTCTGGCAACTGGGGACCGCCACCCTAGCTCCCGCCTACGTCGCCCGCCCGGTCCGCACCATCGGGCAGATCCCGGCCGTGCTTGGCGACCCGCAGTTCGCGTCCGGGGTCGCCTCGACGCTGCTGGCGGTCATCGAAGGCCTGGCCATCGCCATCGCCGCGGGCACTGTCATCGGGCTGGTGATGGGACGGCTCAGGGATATCGACCGCGCGCTGCGCCTGTATGTGGACAGCTTCTACGCCATGCCCCTGGTTGCCCTGGTGCCGCTGCTGACGGTCTGGTTCGGCTACACGCCGGCGGCGCGGCTCGCGGTGATCGTCATCGAGGCGATCCTGCCCATCATCTTCAGCGTCGCCGAAGGTGCTCGCCACGTCCCGGCTGACTACCTCGACGTCGCACGCATCTACCGGGCGCCCTGGTGGCGGGTGCAGTCGGGGGTCGCACTGCCCGCCATCGTGCCCTACCTGCTGGCGGGCATCGACCTGGCGATCGGGCGGGCGCTCATCGGCGCCGTGGTGACGGAGTTCATCGCCGGGCTGAACGGTGTCGGCTACTACATCCTGTTCCACGTGCGCTCCTTCCACGAAGACCAGGCGATGGTGGCGGTGGCCGTGCTCATCGCCTTCGCGCTCGCCAGCCGCGGGCTGGTCAGCCTGGTGGTCCGCCGGGGCCTTCCGTGGTACCGGGCAGTCTGAGAGGGGAGAGCGGCGTGACCAATCCACCCGCCGGAGCCATGATCCGTGTGGAAGGCCTGACCAAGGCCTACGGCGAGCGGACCGTCCTGGCCGACGTCTCGTTCGACGTGGCGGCAGGCGAGATCGTTTCCGTTGTCGGGCCGTCGGGCTGCGGCAAGACCACCCTGCTGCGCTGCGTCGCTGGGCTGATCCCGCCCAGCAGCGGCACCGTGAGCATCGCCGGGCAGCGAGTCACCGAGCCACCCGAAGGCGTGGGCGTGGTGTTCCAGCACTTCGGGCTGTTCCCGTGGAAGACCGTCTTCGGCAATGTCGCCTACGGCCTCACCGTCAAGGGTGTGCCACGCAGGGAGATCGAGTCTCGGGTCCGCGAGCTCATCGTCATGGTCGGCCTGGAGGGTTTCGAGAAGTCCTACCCCTACCAGCTCTCCGGCGGCATGCAGCAGCGCACCGGGCTGGCCCGGGCGCTGGCCATCGAACCCAGCGTGCTGGTCATGGACGAGCCGTTCGCCTCACTCGACGCGCAGACGCGCGACCTGCTCCAGCTTGAGCTGCTCCGGATCTGGGAGCAGCGGCCGACCGCGATGATCTTCGTCACGCACTCCATCGACGAGGCGGTGCTCATGGGAGACCGCATCGTCATCCTCAGCGGCCAGCCGGGCCACGTGCACGACATCGTGGATGTCGGCATCGGCCGCCCCCGGGGACGTGAAGCCACCGACAGTGAACGCTTCCGGGTCGTCCGCGACTATCTCTGGACCGTTGTCATGCAGGGCGCCAACCGCCGGAACATGCCGGGAAGCGCCATCGAGACCAATATCCGCGCCAGTGACCCCCCGTAGCCGATGCGGAAGGACGAGAACTGAATATGCGAACCCCACTGCCCAGACACAGAACGAAGGCCGCCGCGCTGCTGTGTGCGGCCACCGTGGCGGCACTGTCCCTGGCCGCCTGCGGCGGCAGTTCCAGCAGCGCCCAGTCCGGCCCGGTCCCCACCATCACCCTTGGCTCGCCGGGGATCCCACCGGTGATCTCGGGCCTGCTCCCGTACATCGCGCAGAAGGAAGGCTTCTACTCCAAGTACGGCGTCAACGTCGTCATCCGCAACTTCCAGACCGGCACCGACGCCACCCGCGCCGTGGCGGACGGCCAGATCGACGCGGCGATCATGCCTCCGGCGCTATTGATGGAACTGGCCGCCAAGGGCGTCCCGGTGGTCGGCATCCAGGGGCAGGAGGTACCTGACTGGCTGGTGGCCTCGACCGACCCGGCGGTGACCAGCTGCGCCCAGCTCAAGGGACAGGGAGTAAGTGTTGACGCCGTGGGCGGCATCCGCTACGTGGCGCTGTCGTCGATGCTCAAGTCCTGCGGGCTGACGGTGCAGCAGATCAAGCCCCTGATCTTCCCCGGCAACAACGCACCCCAGGGCATGATCGCCGGCCAGCTGAAGGTGGCCGTCCTGCACCTCAACGAACTGATCGAGGTCCAGCAGCAGATGGGCAGCAACAAGGTCCACGTGGTGATGCGGATGTCGCAGACCTCCCCGGGCTCGATGTATGAGATGTACGGCGTGCTCAAGAAGACCCTGGCCGCCAAGCGCACGGCGTTCGTGAACATGGTCGCGGCGCAGATCGCGGCGCTGAAGTGGATGACCAACCCGGCCAACCTCGACAAGGCCGCCCAGCTCGGCACCGTCGTGGGTGACTCCCAGGCGGTGATGAAGCAGGCCCTCCAGCAGTACTACCAGATGGCCTTCTGGACCCTGAACGGGTCGGGCATGCCGCAGGCGAACGTCGACAAGATGATCCACATCCAGATCGCGGTCGGGAACCTCCAGGCGTCCACGGCCCCGTCCTACGCGCAGATCGTGGACCAGAGCGTCTACGCGGACGCGGTCAAGAAGGTCACCGGCTAACCGGCGTGATCGGCCCGGGGGCGGGGGAGATTCCGGCTCCCGGGCCAGCCGGCGGAGCACTGTCCCAGCCGGGGGAGCACCGTCAGGGCAGGGTGAGGATACGCGGCCCGTCATCGGTGATGGCGACGGTGTGCTCGGCGTGCGCCGCACGGGTTCCGTCCACCGTGTGCAGTGCCCATCCGTCCGGCGCGATCCGGTAGTCATCACCTCCGCCGGCCATGAGCATCGGCTCGATGGCCAGCACCAGGCCGTGCCGCAGCCGCATGCCGCGCCCCGGCCTGCCGTCATTGGGGACGTGCGGGTCCTCGTGCATCCGCCGGCCGATGCCGTGCCCCCCGAACCCGGCCGGGATACCGTACCCGGCGGCCCGTGCCACCGCGCCGATCGCGGCGGAGATGTCCCCGATCCGGGCGCCGGTCACCGCGGCGGCGATCCCGGCCGCGAGCGCCTTCTCGGCCGTCTCCACCAGCAGCAGGTCGGCCGGACCGGCTGTGCCCACGGTGAAACTGATCGCGGCGTCACCGGTCCACCCGTCAAGCTCGGCACCGAAGTCGATGCTGACCAGGTCACCATCGCGCAGCCGGTACCGGTCGGGGATACCGTGCACGATCACATCGTTGACCGAGGCACAGATGACCGCGGGGAACGGGGTGGGCGCGAATCCCGGGTGGTAATGCAGGAAGGGGGAGCGGGCACCGGATGCACGCAGCACGCCGTGCGCGACCTCATCCAGTTCCAGCAGGGAGGTACCTACCTTGGCGCTGTCACGGACCACGGCCAGCGCCCGGGCCACCACCCGTCCCGCCTCGCGCATGGCCTCCAGCGCCGCGTCAGTCTTGAGTTCGGCCATCCCTGTCTACTCCTCCGCCCGCCCGCCGAGGTGACGGGCCAGGAAACGTTCCGCCGCGGCGTAGAAGCGCAGCCGGTTCCCGGGCTTTGCGAACCCATGGCCCTCGTCGGGGAACAGCAGATACTCGTGGTCGATCCCGGCCTCCCGCAGCGCGGCGACGATCTGCTCGGACTCCGCCTGCTTCACCCGTGGATCGTTGGCGCCCTGGGCGATGAGCAGCGGCGTGCGGATGCTGGCCGCCCGGGACAGCGGGGACCGGGACCACAGGAACTCGGCGTCTTGTTCGGGGTTGCCCACCCGGGTGTGGAACTGGGCGATCATCGGAGCCCAGTAGGGCGGGATGGTCTCGATGAGGGTCTTCAGGTTCGACGGGCCCACGATGTCCACGGCGCAGCAGAACAGATCCGGGGTGAACGCCACCCCGGCCAGCGCCGCGTACCCCCCGTAGGAGCCGCCGTAGATGCCCACCCGGGCCGGGTCCGCCCAGCCCTGGCTGACGGCGAAGGCCACCGCGTCGGTCAGGTCGTCCTGCATCTTGCCGCCCCATTCGCGGTCACCGGCATTGACGAACGCCTTGCCGTAACCGGTAGAGCCGCGGAAGTTGACCTGCAGGCACAGGTAGCCGCGGTTCGCCAGCCACTGCGCCTCGGAATCAAATCCCCACGCGTCCCGCCCCCACGGGCCACCGTGCACGTTGAGCACCATGGGCAGCGCCTCCCGGCCCGCCCCCGGCGGGAACGTGGCATAGCCGTGAATGGTCAGGCCGTCCCGGGCGGTGAACGAGACCGGCTCCATGGGTGCCAGTTCATAGCGTGACAGCTCGGGCTGGTGCTCGAACAGGAACCTGCC
>DPMS01000304.1 GCA_003541285.1 Actinomycetota bacterium | reverse complement strand
CGGCGCAAGCCGGACCGCCCGGTGATGCGAAGAGGCCTCAGCGCATCCGCTTCATCCGACCTCGTCCGGGCGTTGAGTTCATCCGCCAGTCCGGTCTCCGCCGGGACACTGAGCTAGCGCGGTGCTCAGTGCTGACGCTCGGAAGCCCTGCCGCCAGGTCGGGCAGCGGAGCGTCCAGCCGGGTTCTTTCTTGGCCTTGGCGTTGGCGGCGCCGCGGGACTCGGTCATCATGGCCAAGCCTTCGCCCATGAACAGCCGCGCGAGCCAGTGGGGGACACGGCGGGGCGGCTTGGCGCCGACCGCGTCGGCGAGCACTGGCAGCCAGTCGCGCACCGGGGCGGGCTCGCCGGCGGTGATGTTGTAGATGGCCGGGCCGTCGTGGTCGAGCGCGACCACGGTTGCGGCGGCGTCGTGCAGGTGGATAACCGGGCACGGTCAACGCCGGGCTGGGGATGCGAGGTTGCATCGGCTCTCCCTTCGTCACATCGTCCGGGTCTGGCTCGTCACTGTTAGTGACACGCAGCGAGAGGGGAATGTGACCGATGGACGGACGGGTGGCCGAGGGTGCCTGACGTCATTGACACGCAAGCACGGCCGGCTACCTGGGATCGATCGGCGTGATGATGCCGAGCCTGTCCTCCAGCGCCGCCGCGGCATCCAGGCACAGGTCCTCGCGGTACCGGGGGCCGATCACCTGCACCGCCTGCGGAAGACCGTCCCCGATGCCCACCGGCAGCGCCACGGCGGGCAGCCCCAGCGTGTTGACGGCGATGGCCATGCGCATGCCCCGGATGGTCTCGGCCACAGCACCGTCGGCCAGGTCGGTGCCCGCCCCGAACGGGATGTCGGTGTAGATCGGGGCAACGATCAGCGGGTGGGTCTCCTGGAACTCGCCCCAGGCCCGCAGCAGCGACTGCCGGGTCATGAAACTCAGCGTGGCCGTCACCGGGTCCGGATTGCCAGCCACCTCGAAGAACGCCGACATGAACTGCCTGGTGTCGGCCGGCATCAGCGATGACATCATCTGCCAGCCCGCCCGCTGGCCGGGGGTGCTGAGCATCTCCAGCAGGGTCTTGACCGCCAGGTCTACCGACGGCGGCTCGGCCTCCTCGATGGCATACCCGGCGTCGTCCAGCGCCCTGGCCGCCTTCCGGACACCGTCCTGCACCTGCTGGGCGGTGCCCTGGCCGCCCGGATCGAGGACCAGGGCCACCCGGATGGGCGTGGCGGGTGCGGGGCCGCGCAGCGGCGCAGGCACCGTCCACGGGTCGCGCCAGGTGGGCCCGGCCATCATCGCCAGCGCGGCCCGCAGGTCGGCAACACGGCGCGCAAGCGGGCCCTCGACGCCCGTCAGCTGGGCGCCTACCGGCAAGTCTGCGGGCTCGAGGGTGGTCGCATGCGGGATGCGGCCCAATGTGGGCTTCAGTGCGCTGATCCCGCAGCACTGGGCCGGCCAGCGCAGCGATCCCAGCGTGTCGTTCCCCAGCCCCAGCGGGGTCATACCGGTCGCCAGCGCCGCGGCCTCGCCGCCACTGGAGGCGCCGGGGGTCCGGGACCGGTCCCACGGGTTCACCGTCGCTCCCCACAGTTCGCTGTCGGTGTGCCAGCGGACCGCGCCGGTGGGAAGGTTGGTGCGGCCGATGGGGATCGCCCCAGCAGCCCGCATCCTCGTGACGGCCGGGGCGTCCTGACGTGGATACGCGTCCGCCAGCGCCCTGGCGCCCTGAGTGGTTGGCGTGCCGGCGAGGTCGATGTTCCCCTTGACGGTGAAAGGGACGCCGTGCAGCGGCGGCAGATCACTGCCGCCGGCCAGCGCGTGGTCGGCCTCCTTCGCCGCCGCAAGCGCCTGCCCGGCCAGGACAACCGTGACGGCGTTGACCGACGGGTTCACCGTCTCGATCCGCCGCAGGTGGGCCTCGATGACCTCCTGGCTGGAGGCTTGCCTGGACCTGATGGCTTCAGCCAGGTCCGTGGCGCTCATCCGCCACAGGTCGGTGGCCGTGACACTCACGCCTGCACCCTCCCGGATGGCCCGCTGCGCCGCCGGACGGCTGCCGCCGCAGCGGCGGCACCGGCCGCGCCAAGCGCGGCGTTGAGCCAGTATCTGGGGTTCTTGATACCCGGCTGCTTCTGCAGCGATACCGGGTACAGCTCGAGGTGGACAGCCGTCGTCCCCGCGTCAAGGTCACGGGTGAAGAGGATTCTGGCCGTACCGATTCCGAACTGGGAGAGGTCGATCCGGAAGACGCAGGGATCCTTGTTGTCGTCGGGGTGGAGGGGAAAGCCCTTGTACACCGCAGGTATTGGGCTCAAGGCCCGGAGCATGAGCTGCCCGCGCCGGATGAAGACCTCGGCGCCGGCGCCGAAGATGGACCGCGCCCGCAGATCGGTGAGCGGCGCGGCAAACGGGTACCAGCCACAGATATCACCCCACACCTCGGGGTGTTGCGGGACATCGGTGCGGATGACGTCGTCCGGGATGCCGATCAGCTGGCCGAGCAGCTGCCCGGCCTCAGCCGGCAGCCACAACATCGCCTGCCGGGCGCCGTTGGTGAAGGCCATGACGCCGACTCCGTCGCCGGGAGCCAGGAAGATGTCCGAGTTGAAGCCCGGGAGGATCCCCTCGTGCTCGACCGCGAGGTGCCCACCGAGGTTGAACCGCGAGAACGCCATGCCGATGCCCGGCACCCGGGGATCGGGCTGGTACTGGGGCTCGAACATGCTCGCGAGCGTCGCGGCCTTGAGCACTGAGCCGTGGGAGTTGGCGCCACCGCCGAGCAGGGCCGCGAGGTAGCGGGCTATGTCCCTGGGGGTGGAGTAAACAGAAGAGGCTGCCGCGGTCACCCACTGGCGGTCGGTTACAGCCTTGGCGCCACGGGAGCCCAGGGTGTATCCCGTCGCCAGTCGCGAGGTGACCGCCTCGGACCGGAGGAGGTCGGTGCCGGCCATGCCAAGAGGCTGGAAGATGTGCTCCCATAGGTAGCGGGCCAGCGGCAGCCCACTCACGTCCTCGACGATCTGGCCGAGCGTGGCGAAGTTATGGTCGGTGTAGGTGAACCTGGTGCCCGGCTCGGCCACCAGGCGGAGACCGCCGCGATAGTACTCCGCGAGGCTGGGCAGCGGCTGCCCGAGCTTGAAGCTTTCCCCGAAGACGTACCTGAGCGAACGCGAGGGGCGTATCAACTCCGGGATTCCGGACGTGTGGGTCAGCAGATGCCGCACGGTCGCGGGCCGGAAGCTGGCCCTGGCGGGGATCAGCCGGTAGGCGCGCAGGTAGCCGCTGGCGGGGGCGTCGAGGTCGACCAGTCCCTGCTCCCACAGTTGCATGACGGCGATCGCCGTGAAGGTCTTGGTGATGGAGGCGATCCGGAAGACGGTGTCCTGGGTGATGGGCGTGTTCGACGCGATGTCTGCGACGCCGTGGCCGTGGAAGAACTCCAGGGATCCGTTGCGGACCACCCCTACCGCGAACCCGACGGCCGGCCGGCGGTTGAGGATCGCGCCGACCCTGGCCTCCATCTCGTGCTTATCGACCTCGGGCATGACTCCCCTTCCACCTGGCGGGACCGCCGGTGCCGGCTCTGGGTGGCGATGGGCCCCTGACCCGACGCTGCTCCGTTCTGGCTGGAAAGAAAGAGGCGACTGGCCCGGGCCGGCCGGGCCGGATGTCCCTGGCCCGCGCCCAGGGCGGTGGCCGACGCTGGCCGGGGAACAGGGGGTGATGCCGGTGGACAGGCTGACCGCCGAAGACCTGCTCATGCTGTGGCCGGATGAGATCTGGCCGCAGGAGATCGGTGCGCTCGCCGTCCTTGACGGCAGCAGCCTGCTCGCCCCGGGTGGCTGCTTCCGGATCGAGGCGGTGCGGGAGGTGATCGCGGCCCGGCTGCACCTGGTGCGCCGGTTCCGGCAGCTGCTGTACGTGCCCCGGCGGGGGCTGGGCGGGCCGCTGTGGGTGGACGCCCCGTCGTTCGACCTGGGCGACCACGTGCGGATTGTCCCGCTTCCGGACCCCGGTGACGAGGCCGCGCTTTTGCTCGCCACCGAGCGGCTGCGGCGGCGGCGGCTGGACCGGTCACGGCCGCTGTGGGAGATGTGCTTCCTCCCCGGGCTCCCGGAGAACCGGGTCGGCATGTTCGTCAAGATGCACCACGCCATCGCCGACGGCATCGCGGGGGTGGCCACACTCGGGGCGTTGCTGGACGCGGCCCCCGGCGTGCCCACCGGGTCAGCGCAGCCGTGGACACCGGCACCGCCGCCGGCGGCACGTGATCTGCGGACCGGGGCCTCGCCCTCATCCGCGGCGACATCGGCCTGGTCAAGGAGATCGCCCATAAGCACGGCGCGAAGGTCAACGACGTCCTGCTGGCGGTCACCGCCGGCGGCCTGCGCGGGCTGTTCCGCAATCGTGGCGAACCCGTCGACGACCTCGTCGTGCCGGTCTACGTACCCGTCACGTTGCGCCAGGCACAGGCACGAGCTCAGGCGCGGGGAAACCTGATCGGGCAGATGGTCGTCCCGCTGCCGGCCGGGGTGCCCGGCCCCGGCCGCAGGCTCGCGCAGATCGCCGCGCAGACCGCCACCCGGAAGGCGAAGAGCTACCCCTCCCTGGGGGCAGCGTTCCGCAGCCGCACCACCCGGCGGGTGCTGCTGAAGGTCCTGGACCGTTACCCGGTGAACGTGACCACCGCCGACGTGCCCGGCCTGCAGACGCCGCTCTACCTCGCCGGGGCACAGCTGCTCGAAGTGTTCCCGGT
>DPMS01000439.1 GCA_003541285.1 Actinomycetota bacterium | reverse complement strand
CTGCACGCACGCCGTGGCTAGCACGACCACGCAGATCATGGGCTCAAGCCCATCGCTTGACCTCGCCATGCATGCCGCACCGCGCGGCGGCTGCCCGGGGACTGAGCTGGTCACCTGCCAGCGGAAACAACTAAAGCCCTGGCGCCGGGCTGGCTTTGGCGTTGCTGAGCTGCTACGACGCTCCGCCACGAACAACGGAACACCTGGCGTCCCGGACCCGCCGATCGGCGCGCCATCGGCCTGGAGGCGCGATCCTCCAGCGAGCGCCCAGAAGGCTCGATATGGACGGTTTCGATGCTCCGTTCTTCGACCGGCGGCAGGCCAGCGCGGGCTAGCGCCGCGTTGAATGCACCGGCGGGGCTGGGCGCCGGGCTGGGCGGCAGCCACCAGGTGAAGCCGCGGCCGTCGGGATGCAGGTCGGCCTGCAGGACCTCGACCAGGGGGACGTTGAGGATCCGTGCCGCAGCGCACCAGCCGGCGTCGAAGGAATCGACCACGATGTCCGGGCTCCAGGCTCGCAGGACCGATGCACAATCCTCGATCTCCTGCGCGGTGAACTCATGGTCGCACCAGCCGAGAAGCGCCAGGAAATGGCCGTAGTCGCGGACGAGTGGCGTTGCCGGCGGCCATTCCGCCGCCGGGCCGGCGTCCGCTCATCTTCCTGTATGGCGGAAAGCCCAGATACGCGCCGGGGATGACCATCTGGTGCGACTCGGCGATCGTGCTCGATGCCTGCATCCAGGCCCTGGCAGACCTCGATGCCGACGTNNTGACCGCGCTCGCAGCAGGGACACCAGCGCTGATCATCCCCACCTACAGCGAGCGCGAGAGCAACGCCCGCCGCGCAGCCGCCCTGGGCGCCGCCACTTACCTGGTGCCAGAAACCGAAGACGGCGACGCTCAGCACGAACCGGGACTTGCCATGGTTCCCACAATGGGAGGCGCCGGCCGGCGACTCGAACCCAAGCTCGTTGCCGATGCGATCAGGACACTGCTGGAAGACCCCCGCTACTCAGACTCAGCCCAGACAGCCGCGCACCAGCTTGCCGGACTTCCCGGCGCCGCCAGCGCCGCCGGCGCCATCGAAGCCCTGCTTCAGCCCGTAACCGGTGGCCGCTAGACAACGAGGACTGCCGGCGGGCTGCGGCCAGGAGTGGCGGGAGCCTGATGAGACCAGCCTGCCCTGCCGGGCGAGCGGTGGATCGGTTGCCTGCAAGGCATGGACTGCCGGCCGTCAGCGTGCCAGACTGCCAGGATCGGGTGCTGGGCCAGCCGCGATGCCGAGCCGGTGCTGCCCGTCTGTAGTTCATGGGGTCGCGGCCTGGTCCGGGAGGGGAGCGGATCATGGCTGATCATCAGCGTTTGACCCCCGGGCCGGCAGAGCCGGCCGTCGCCAAGTACTGCTGGATGTGCGGTATTCACTTGTCTGCTGGCCAGATGGTGGCTGATGGGGGCACCGCGTGCGCCGATGTCCGCTGGTATTGCCTGGACATGCGGGGATGCACTGACCGCTGGACCAGCCGCTCGGCGAGGCAGGCTGGCTTGGGTCAAGGCAGTGCGCGAACAACCAAGATGCGGAGCAGGCAACTGGCCGCCTGGTCCGCAGGTACCGGGAGCTTATGCTCCGTTTCTCACCGGACGCTGCCCGGTAGACACCTTCGCGGCGGCACAGATCCCGCCTGGCGGCTCGAAGCTGGCTGGGCGGGACGGCCGGGCAGGTGACAATTCTGCCGATGTGCCCGCTTGACGACAGTGGCCCCCATGGGTGCCACGCTGGGCGGGTGGTTGTGCAGCGGGCTGGTGGGGCTTGTCCTGCGCTTCGCTCACAGGGCGGTTGCGCGAGACTGCCGGTATGGCCCACGATGATGCGGCGATCGTGAAGGTGTCCGCCCTGTTCGACCCCGAGCCGGAGACGTGGGGTCTGCGTGGCGACCCCTACCTATGGCGGGCTCTTCGTGAGCACCTGTCTGGTATGGACATCCCGGCCCCGGCTGAGGAGGTGGTGAGCCGGCCGTCGCACGCCCCGGCAATGGCCACCGGACACCGAAGCCGACAGGAAGCCGACAGATGGAGTGCGCGGTGGTCAGCTGGCATCCCACACAGGTAGCTGGTGCCGCTAAAGTCGCCGTGGCCAGCGTGCGGCCATCCGGGCTGAGTGCTCGATGTCCGCTCAAGACAGATAATCCGAAGAATGCCGATTCGGCGTTGTTGCCGGGCTGGTGGTGGCGTGCCGTTATGGGTGGGCCTGGGGCTGGTCGAGGACGGCGAGTAGCAGCCCGCCGATCATGGCCATGTTTTTGTGGAACTGGATGCGCTGCAGTTTGCGGGTGGCGGGGTCCTCGATCGTCCAGTACGCGTGTCCTGCCAGGGTGGTGGGGATCAGCGAAGCGGCCAGGGCCAGGGCGGACAGGCGCGGGGCGCGCCCCAGTGCCAGCAGGGTGCCGCCCAGCACCTGGACGGCGGCGTTTGCCCGCACCACCAGCTCGTCGTCGGCGGGAAGCGGGACCGCCTTGCGGATCGCGGCCAGCACCGGGCCGGCCTGGTCGACGCGTGCGCCCGGCGCCCGCAGGGCGTCGAAGCCGAGCAGGGCATAGGTGGATCCGGTGAGGATGCGGGCGGCAGGGCGCAAGGGTGCCTGCAGGCGCCGGGTCGTGGTCATATAGTGCCTCGATACGGGTCGGGGGAACCTCCGTCAGCAGGACTGTACGCGCCGCCATCACGGCGGTGGCGAGGGGTCCCGCCGGGGCGCCTGCGGCCGCCGCAGGATCCCACCGGCACGGCCGATAGTCCATGACGGGCCCGATGCAGCCAGCGGGCGGTCCCGACAGCTCAGCAACCCGCATCCCCGCAAGCGGGCCCCGCCAGCATTCACCTCTGCCACATCCGATCAGCCTCCGGCGTCGGCATCTGAGGTCCCGCCCATGACAAGTTCTCCTAGCAGTATTTGCTCAACGCAGACCTGGCGCCCGGGTGCCGAAGATGTCAGTGGCGATCCGCATGCCAACTGCCGTCGCATCCCAGCGTTTGCGCCCGCTGGAAGGCTATTTCGGCGGGGACTCCGAAACCGCGGCAACCATCGACGCCGACGGCTGGCTGCACACCGGCGACATCGGCGTGATCGACGAGACCGGCCGGCTCAGGATCACTGACAGGATCAAGGACATGTACATCGTCGGCGGGTTCAACGCCTACCCAGCGGAGATCGAAAGCATCCTGTGCGGGCATCCCGCCGTGGCGCATGCCGCCGTGATCGGGGTGCCGGACAGCCGGATGGCCGAGGTCGGCGCCGCCTTCATCGTGCCCCGCGTGGGCAAGCCCGCCGAGGCCGCCAGGCTGATCGCCTGGAGCCGGCAGGACATGGCCAGCTACAAGGCCCCACGCCGGGTCCACATCATCGGCGAACCGCCGGTCAACGCGGCGGGCAAGGTGCTGAAGACCGTCCTGCGCGGGCGGCTGGCGGGCCAGGCGGCAGACCGGTGAAGCTGTCCGGGCCCGTCGCGGGCCAGCCGGGCCTCATCTCCACCTTCTTCGACCTGGCCAGCGTGGGCTACCTCGCCGAGGAGTACATCGTGGGCGGGGAGGCCTGCTCGTATGAGGCGGCCGGCCCGGCGGGCGACGACGGCTGCTGGCAGGCCCGGGAGAGCGCAAGCGCGCCGTTCACCACCCGGCTGGTGGTGTACCGG
>DPMS01000784.1 GCA_003541285.1 Actinomycetota bacterium | reverse complement strand
ATCTTCCACACCGACTACCGCCGCCCCTACTCAACCTACTGGGACGCATACGATGCCGCACGCGCGCTGTTCTTCTTCTCGCTCACATGGGGTTTTGAATAACCCTCCATACTGGTTCGCGGAGTATTGGGCACAGAACCTTACTACGCTCACTTGGCGCAACCAGTGATCCGATGAGGTAGTCGAAGGCCGTCCGGAGATTGTACAAGACGTCTCCGGCGATTAGTGCGATGTCGGGATCGGGCTGTTCTGTGAACACCAGCCGCGCGGCGCGCTTCCCGCGCTTATCCTCCACTGGGTCGGCGATCTCGTAAGGTTCGCTATCCATGAATGCACGGACCCGCCTGCTCAACTCCACAAGGTGCTGCTCTGCCCAGTCAGCTTTACGAAGATAAGAAGGTTCGCTGCTCATCCCCTGCTCCCCGAAGGACCGCGCCAAGGGTACGTGCGCGACGGTAACGCCAAGTCGCTGTGGTGATCAGGTTATCTGCGCTCAGGGGTCCCATGTGCGGACAAGATCGTGAGGTCCGGATCGTTCGCCGCTCCTCGGAGTGCCAGGAGGGTCATCTTCCTGCAGGCTCGGTTGCGGCAAGACTCCGATGCGAGACTGACATCGTGAAGCGAGAACGCGCGGCGGTCCTCGTCGAGCACGTGCTGCGGGCGCTCGACGACAGCCGGGCCGAGTGGCCGTTAAGCCTCATCACCGATGTCCACGTCTTCGGCTCATTCGCCCGCGGCGCGCTGGAGCCGCACGACGTGGACGTTGACATCGAGTTCGAGCCGGATCTGGAGTGGGGTGCTCACTTCGCGCGGTGCCTTGCCTATGGACGCGACCCTTTCAGCGTGTTCAAACGTTCGCTGACGGGAGGTAAGCGTGGCTGCCAGTTCCAGTTCAACTTCCGGGACCGCGCCGACTTCGAGACGACGCTCCTCTGGCGACGGGGCAGCACCTTTCACACTGCGCTAGAGCGCCTGCACGCGATCCAGGCGGACCCGGCGGCCGGCCGCGCGGAGCGAGACGCGATGCTGCCCGAGTTCGATGGACTGGACCAGTGGATACCGCTCGCCTTCCGCGAGCGACTGGTTGACGCGGTTGGCAGCGGGGCGATCATTCTGGAACGCCTGGTCCTCACCGACGGCGTGGTGATCAGCGAGCAGGCCCACGAAGCCCGAAACACCTAAAGTCCGTGGTGTTGACCCGAGCCCCGGTCACGGATCCCGTCAACGGAGGCCGCCAATCACCATCCGGTTCTTGTACCGGGAAGGGTATGGATCTATACCATGCTTGGATGCGCGATAGCGCGGCCAGCCGCGTCAGCCTGGAAGCGCCGGCCGTGAACGCACCAGACATATGTGGCTAGACTTCGCAGATGAGCTAATAGTGAATGGGTGAGATGAGCGGCCAGGTCGAACTGATCAGGGGTGACATGTTCGATGGCCCCTCCGACCTCGTCGTCATACCTTGTTCGACCATTCCCACCATCACGTGGTTCGTGGAGGATCGCCTGCGATCCTTCGGGATCCCGGAGCCGCTGCGGGAGATGGAGCCAGGGCAGATCGACTTCGCCGATCTGGGTCGCGCCAGCAACATCGCTCAGGTTGCGGCGTATGCGGCTTCCGTGATCCCTCCGGGGTCTAGCTCAGTGGATGTGATAGAGAAGATCGGCCGTGGGCTCAGCTCGTATGCCAGCTCGAATCCGTGGGTCGGCAGGATAGCCTGCCCGCTTCTCGGGACAGGCGCTGGTCATCTCGATCCCGCAGAATCAGCGGTTGCCCTGGCCAGGGGATATCTGTCCGCAGCTCCAGACCGGGCTATCCTGCGCCTGTTCGTGCTCGAGGACTTCATCTTCAGCAGGATCAAGACGCTGCTCGACTCGCAACTGGGCACGCTACGGCCAGAAGACAGCGGGAAGGTCGCCGTAGCGGACCGCCCGCTCCGGGTGTTCATTAGCTATGCGAGGTCCACCAGCGAGCACACCGCATGGGTCAAAGCCGTGGCGGCCCATCTTCGCTCCGCCGGGATCGACGCCCGGCTCGACGTCTGGCACCTGCGCCCCGGAATGGACGTCGCGCAGTGGATGTGTAACGAGCTGGCTATGGCCGATAGGGTGCTGCTCATCTGCGATCAGCTATACGCGCAGAAGGCCGACGGCCGGCATGGCGGAATCGGCTGGGAGATCCGGGTAATCCAGGGCGACCTGCTGCAGTCACAGCAGTCCAATCCTGACAAATTCGTGCCCGTCGTGGTCACTGAAGATATCACGGAAGGGATGCCTGCTTTCATTAAGGCTGTATTTTGCCTCCACTGGCCGCCCGCTCGGCACAAAGACTCATCGATGCAAGATGAACTGGTGCGGATTATCTACCGCGCACAGGAAGAGGCACCGCCTCTGGGCAGGCCCCCCGCGTTCGTGGTCGGGCGGACACCCTGACCGTCCGCCGATCAGACGCTCCTGCGATACGCACTGAGCGATGTCACCGCTCAGCTCAGCGAAGCGCGCACTCCCGCCGTTATCTCCATGTCAACGACGCAGAAGCCCTTGCCCACCAGGGCTTCTCGCATATGGCTGGAGATAGCCGCGTTCGGCGCTCCGACCCCAGTTCCTTGGTCGGCCGCCCACGCCGCGCGTGAACGGATGATCTGTGTGAGCCGCGGGCTGGTCGGTATTGACCGACAGACGCCCGCTCTAGCCGATGAGCGGATGCTGTAACCGTCGTCGCGGCCCCCTAGTTGCGGCCCGTCGGCAGCGGTGGACTGGGACTGGTGTTGTGACCTCAGGCTGGAGTCGGCTCTGCCGCTGCCGGCGCCGGTGCCTTCGCCTTCGGGCTGAACCCCTTCACGATCAGCCACACCGCCAGGACCATCTCCTGCACGCCGATGGGGAGGCTGAGCACGACCTGCGTGCCGGACGGCACAGCGATGGACTGGAAAAGGACCAGCAGGCCGGCGGCGAGACCAAGAGCCGTGCCGGCGAGGCCCCAGACCGACAGCCAGCGGGGGATCAGCTGTGACCGGTAGCAGACGAGGTAGTACAGCGTGGCTCCGGTGCAGAAGGCGAGGACGCCCACACAGCTGGCGGAGTCGCGCAGGTCCCGTACCAGGTCAGCCGGCGCGTGTGCGGGGCGCCGGCCGTGAGCTGGCCGGGCAGGCTGACCAGCATCGCCGCCAGCAGCAGGTTCTGATGCACACAGCGGCCAGGAAGTTGGGCCCGTTGAGGAGCGAGCCCCGGAACGCAGTGGCCACAAGGCTCGTGGCCGTCGCTGCGATGAACAACAGCCCGGCGGTCGTGGCCCGGACGTCACGTGATCTCATGGCGCGCCGCCTTCTGGCCAAACCGCGGGCCGGGCGGCCGGCCCGGGCCCGGCTGCCGGCCCGGCTGCTGGGCCGGGTCCGGCTGCTGGGCCGGCCGTGTCTGGTGGCTCGAGCACGACCACGGCGGTTTCGGCTGGCCGCCGCGCGGCGTAGGCGTCGAGGTTCTTGTCGATCCCGGCCCAGCGGGACCACAGCCGCTCGCGCTCGTCTCCCTGTGCACGGCGCGCACGGACCTGCCGTGTTCCGTCGCGGGTCTGGGCGGTGGCGCCGGGATGAGCCTGCAGGTTCAGCCACCACCCGGGTTCGGCCACCCCCCACCCGTTCATCGCCATCGTGATCAGGTTGCGGCCGTCCTCGAAGTAGCCGACGACGACCTGCCGCGGCCGCCCGCTCCGCCGGCCCGTCGTGGTGAGCCGCAGCGCCCCCCAGCCACCGGGCTTGGGCCGCCACAAACCCAGCCGGCCGTCCGTCACGCGCACCAGCGCGCGATGACCGTGCCAGAACAGCACGACAAACCACCGCGGCGGCAGCCAGGCCCCCCGGCCACGCGTAGCCGCTCCCGGCGCCCCACGATCCTTGGACACAATCAGAGCGTGCAATTCCGGGATGACCCCAAACCAGGGCCCAAGGCCACCCATCCACCAGGCCCATCGGCGGGGAAACCGACCCCACGAATCGTGCGTCGGCGCGGTGCCTGGATGCGGGTCAGGTAGGTGAGCGGAAGGATGTTGCCGACATGCCCCATGACGCCGGCCATCACCGCCAACGCGGGCCCGGGCGACCGGCGGAGGCGGGCGCACTCGTGCCGGCCGGCGAGGGCTGCCGGGCCGGCGCCTCGGACACCGGGCGACAGTGAGTGCAGCTCACGCTGCGGTGCGGAAGGGTTCGAGATAGCTGACGGCGTGGGTGAAAACCAAGGAAAAGTGGCCGTGGCCGGCCAGGAAGTGCCGCTGTGCGCCCGGTATGGCTGCGGCGAGGATCTCGGCCTGCTCGATTCTGACGATCGTGTCGTCCTGGCCGTGCCAGACATCCACCGGGGCCGTGATCGACTCCAGGCTGATGCCCCAGGGAAGCGCTTCCAGCCGCAAGTCGTGCGCGGCGCCGCGCCCACCCTGCCGAAACGCCTCAGTGCTCATCGCCTGGATCACCGCTCGGACGTCCGCGCGCTGGACCGCCTGCTCGTCCGCAGGTGGCATCTGCGGAAGCAGCTTCAGCATCCGGCCGGGGTCTCGTCTGAGGTCGCGGGCGGTCTTGGCCATCCATGCCCACAGAATCCACGGTGCCTTGGCCGCCATGGTGTACAGCCGCCGGTCTTGCTTGCCCCAGGTCTGCCGCACGCCAGGGAAGCCGGAAGGTGCCGTGCTACAGGGAATCGGCGAAACGGGCGACGATGGCGGGGTAGTCGGCGACCCGGTACCGCGCGAACGAGGAGCCGCCGCAGCCCGGGCGGTCAAGAGCGATAATCCGCAGGCCGAGCTGAGCGGCGGCGGCGTCAACCGGACCCGCTGCCTGCATCCGGGAGCTGGGCGTGCCGTGGAAGTAGAGCACCACGTCGCCACCGGGAGCGCCGGCATCGAGGTATGAGATGTCCATGCCATCGGACAACGTCACTGCCCGATCCGCCACCGTGCGCCCCCTTAAGGCGGGGGATGCTCGCGCGCCGAGTGGCGCGCCCCGGTGGCAGGGTAGCCCCAGGCCGTCGCGGCAGTGCCCCTGCGGGTCATCGCCGCAGCGATACCCGCCGTCCATCACTGACCGGACCCGAGCGAACCCCTGGCCAGGCGCGCCCCCGCTCGTTGCCGGGCTTAGGACCGCAGGTGTGCTCCCGCCGGTTCAACCGGCGCGATCCGCCACGCCGGCCGACGTGCCATCGAAGATCAATCCGTGAGGCTGGGTGCCAATTCTCTACGTCCAGAACGGCGGTCAGCTGACGGTCAGACGATCTTGCCTGTCCCGCCCGCCCAGGGTCCGCAGGCCACGCTGAGCAGACGTTTTCCTGCCGCCAGGGAGAAACTTGAACCAGTGCCCTTGTCTTCACCTCACAGGATGTGCGGTCAGGTAGGACTGGTGATCTTTGCCATTGCCGGGTCGCTCGGAACGGCGCTGGGGGTGAAGCGCAGGAGGCTGGTGCTGAGTACGAACCACAGCATGTCCCAGCCCTCGATGGTCCAGAGCGCCAGCGGCGCTGGCGGGCGCTCGAGGCGATCATCACCGGGATCGGCACGAGGATGGTGTACACGCCGGGCGTGAGCGGCAGGAACCGGGACGGCCGGGCACAGGCTCCCGCGCGGATGATGGCCACGCCGGCGGTGACCAGGCCGGCCCCGGTCAGGATCGGGGAGACGCTGAACAGCACGTCGCCGAGGTCCCCGGTTGCCCGGCCAGATCACCTCGGCCGCGGCGATGATGAGCTGACCGGCGATCACGCTGGCCAACCCCACCCGGGCGACGCGGCCGTGGCGACCGGCGGCTGAGAGTGCCAGGGCGCTGCGGCGGTCGTGGGGGTCCGGCACCCGCCGGAGGTACCCGGCACGCTCCGGGCGGTCGAAGGATCTCAGCCCGCGGCGGACGGCAAAAGTAAAGGCAAGAAGATCTCACTCCTTGCCACTTCTAACGTATAGCGCACCGGGGGGCTTGCGGCAAGACCCGGGTCTTGCCGCAGAATTGGCGGCCGGACACAGCACCGGCGAGGAAATGGGGGGCACGACGTGGGTGTGTTGTCGATGTACGGGGGACGCGGCGACCTCGAACCGCTGATGAGATTGGCGGTGCAGTTGCGGGCGCCTGACGCGGAGGTGCGGGGGTGCGCGCCGCCCGGCCGGGCGCGGCGGCCGGCCGGCTCGTCAGAGGGAAGCCAGCCAGAGATGAGGACGTGCCCAGCAAGAGGTTCGGCACAGCTCGAGGCGCCGGTGATCCGACCGGCCTGTGCAGGGCGACGGAGCACGGCTGCCTCGGAGGTATCGCGATGATCGAGCAGTACGTGCTGGATCTGCAAGAGGTTGACGAGACGCAGGTCGCGGTCGTTGGCGGCAAGGCCGCGCGCCTGGGCGGGCTGTCGCGGATCGAAGGCATCCGGGTGCCGGCTGGGTTTTGCGTGACGACGGATGCCTTCCGGCGGATCATGGCGGAAGCGCCGTCGATCGGCGATCGGCTCGACCAGCTGTCGCGCCTGAACCCGGATGACCGGGAGGCGATCCGCACGCTCAGCGCGGAGATCCGCCGGACCATCGAAGGGATTGCCATCCCGGGCGATCTGGCGGCGGCGATCACCCGCGCGCTCGCCCAGCTCGGCGAGCAAGCCGCCTGCGCCGTGCGATCCAGCGCGACGGCAGAGGACCTGCCGGCGGCATCCTTCGCCGGCCAGCAGGACACGTACCTGAACGTCGTGGGGCCGGCGGCGATCCTCCAGCACGTCAGCCGGTGCTGGGCGTCGCTGTTCACCGAGCGGGCCGTGATCTACCGCCTGCGGAACGGCATCNNGCGGCCGGCATCGTGTTCACGGCCGACCCCGTCACGGGCAACCGGAAGGTCGCCACCGTGGACGCCAGCTTCGGCCTCGGCGAGGCCCTGGTTTCCGGCCTGGTGAACCCGGACGTCTTCAAGGTGCGCGACGGCGAGGTCGTCACCGAGACGGTCGCCGCCAGACAGCGTGCCGTTCACGCCCTGCCGGCTGGCGGGACGCAGGAAGTGGCGATCGGCCCGCAGCGGCAGGAGCAGCCGGCGCTGACGGATGCGCAGGTCGTGCGGCTCGTGCAGCTCGGGCGGCGGATCGAAGCGCATTTCGGCCGCCCGCAGGACATCGAATGGTGCCTGGCCGGCGAGGACTTCCAGATCGTGCAGAGCCGGCCAATCACCACGCTGTTCCCCATCCCCGCGGCCCGTGACCGGGAGAACCACGTCTACGTCTCCGTTGGTCATCAGCAGATGATGACCGACCCCATGAAGCCACTGGGGCTGTCCGTGTGGCAGCTGACGGCCATGGCGCCGATGCACGAGGCCGGCGGGAGGCCGTTCGTCGACGTCACCCGGCGCCTGGCCTCGCCCGCGAGCCGCGCCAGCCTCCTGGACGTCGTGGGGAGGGGCGATCCGCTGATCAGGGACGCGCTGGAGACCGTCATCGACCGCGGCGACTTCATCCCGGCGCTCCCCGACGGGGGTCCCGGTGGGCCACCGGTCCGCGGCGCGTCCGCCCCGATCGAGACCGATCCGGCCATCGCCACCGAGCTGATCGAGCGCAGCCAGGCGTCCATCGCCGCCCTGCGGCGCGGCATCCGGACAAAGACCGGGCCGGCGCTGTTCGACTTCCTGCTGGAGGCATTCCAGGAGCACAAGCGAGTCCTCAGTGATCCATTGAGCATGCAGGCGATCATGGCGGGGATGGAGGCCACCTGGTGGCTCAACGACCAGCTGCAGGAATGGCTGGGCGAGAAGAACGCGGCCGACACGCTCACGCTGTCCGCCCCCGGCAACGTCACGTCGGAGATGGGACTGGCGCTGCTCGACGTCGCGGACGTGATCCGCCCGCATCCGCAGGTGGTGGCGTTCCTGCAGGGCGCCGAGGACGACGGCTTCCTGGACGAGCTGCCGAAGTTCGCGGGCGGGACCGAAGCGCGCGACGCCATCGAGGCCTACCTCGACCGGTACGGCATGCGCTGCGTCGGCGAGATCGACCTCACGAGGCCGCGTTGGCGCGAACGCCCCACCACGCTCGTGCCCGTGATCCTCGACAACGTCAGGAACTTCGAGCCGGGCGCCGCCAAGCGGCGCTTCGAGCAAGGACGGCAGGAGGCGCAGAAGAAGGCGCAGGAGGTGCTCGAACACCTGCGGGCCCTGCCGGACGGGGAGCACAAGGCCAACCAGACCAAGCGGATGATCGACCGGGTCCGGACCTTCATCGGCTACCGGGAGTACCCGAAGTACGGCATCGTCAGCCGCTACTTCGTCTACAAGCAGGCCCTGCTGGAAGAGGCCGAACGCCTCGTGCAGGCCAACGTGCTCCCCGAAAAGGAGGACGTCTTCTACCTCACGTTCGGCGAGCTCCACAACGTCGTGCGCTCGAACCAGGTGGATGACAAGCTAATCCAGCAGCGCAAGGACGCGTTCCGGTCGTACCACGCGCTCACGCCGCCCCGGGTGCTGACATCGGATGGCGAGGCCATCGCCGGGGCGTACCGGCGCGACGACGTGCCGGCCGGCGCCCTGATCGGCCTACCGGTCTCCGCCGGGACCATCGAAGGGCGCGCCCGCATCATCCTGGACATGGCCCAGGCTGATCTCGAACCGGGTGACATCCTCGTCACGGCCCACACGGACCCGGCCTGGACGCCCCTCTTCGTCGACATCACAGGCCTGGTGACGGAGGTCGGAGGATTGATGACACACGGCGCAGTGATCGCACGGGAGTACGGCCTGCCGGCTGTCGTCGGTGTGGTAGACGCCACCCGGCTGATTCCCGATGGGCAGCGGATCCGCGTGCACGGAAACGACGGGTACGTCGAGATTCTGCCTTGACTGACCACTCACCGAGAAGGCCCGTCTGCCCTGCCAAGCACATATTTTCCAAACGGCACTGACCTGCCCGGCATCCGGATCTGCCGCGAGTGGGACGCGGATTGAGGTCCCGGGCCGACGTGGGCCTTACGGTCCCGGGCGTGGAAGCCGTGCTCTACTTCGCCGTCTTGGCCCTCGTCTCGATCTGGGCGATCTGCTGGGTGATTGGGCTCGCCGTTCGCCATGGCATAAACGACGCCCTGCGCATGAACCGGGACTGGTTGTCCAGCGCCCCCCTGCGTCCGAGCCTGTCGATTCGCTGACGAATCCCTTGCTGCGGGCCCGGCGGAGGGCCTGGGGATGCCGTGACGCGGCGGGTGCACCGGTCGACATCGACGACAAGGCCGCGACGCTGCCACCGCCGGATCGACGCGAAGCGTGACGAGGACACATTCGCGGCCACTCAGTCGAGACAGAACTCGTTGCCCTCGATGTCCTGCATCACGAGGCACGACTCGTTGTCGTCATCGGCAGGCAGTAGCCGCACGCGTACCGCGCCGAGCGCGACCAGTCGTGCGCATTCGGCCTCCAGGGCGGCCACGCGTTCTTCACCGACGAGCCCGGTGCCGACCCGCACGTCAAGATGCAGCCGATTCTTGACGACCTTGCCTTCGGGAACGCGCTGGAAGAACAGTCGCGGGCCCACACCTGAGGGATCAACGCATGCGAACCATGAACCCTGATGCTCAGGCGGCAGCGAGCGATCGAAATCGCCCCAAGTGGCAAACCCCTCCGGTGGCGGCGGTACGACGTACCCCAATACCTCGCACCAGAAACGGGCGACGCGCTCAGGTTCTGCGCAGTCGAAGGTGACTTGGATCTGCTTGACCGACGCCATCGGTCCACCATAGAGGCGCGACCCAGCCGTCGCCGCGCGGGTCGGGGTCTCGCGTGACTTGGGTTGGTGACCCACTCGGGGCCGGGTGACCGTAGGGCCAGCAAGCGAACCCTCCCGGCCCCAGGCGGAGTTCAGAGGCGGTCGAGCACCTTCACGAGGGACCGGCGCTCGCGGCCCTTCTCGCGCTCGCACGTCAGGCAGCGACGCTCGATGCGGCGCTCGGACCGAACCACGCGGCGCGTGTTCAGCAGCGTGAACGGGTGGCCCTTCGAGCAGTGCGTGGACTCGTTGGCGGTCAGTCGTTACGCAACCGGCCAGGCGCGGTCGGCGAGCACCAGCAGCGAGCCCAACATCACGATGAACACGAAGGTCCACACCAGTTCGCGCTGCCAGGATCGGCCATCCGGCCTGCCCCATATCTTCTTCCCGCCCAAATCGGTCACGATCCCCACTCTGCACGCTCCCGAGGCGTTTCGTCACACCCAGGCGCTCGTCCCGCAGATAGGCCGCGCTGCGGCCGTCCGGTCATGCCGCCAGTCGTGCGGCGTTGCCGGGCGGCTGGTGCCGTCTGGATCGTGGAGCAATACGGGTGCTCCCGCCTCGGGTAGTGGCCCCGGAGCGGGCTGGCTTCCTGGACAGGATGCAGAACTCATCCTGCGCCAGCGGGCAGCCGCAGCCCACCAGTCCCTGCAGGAATACCTGCGAGCCCGGCTGATCGAGGAGGCAGACCAGCCGACGATGGAGGAGATCCTCGACCGCGCGGGCGGACGATCCGGTGGATCGGTCCCGCTCAAGGAAGCCGTGGCCGCGATTCGAGATGACCGTGATCGTCGCTGATGCGAGCGTCCTGGTCGTCGCACTGGCTGATGACGGCACCGACCGGGACCAGGCTCGCGCTCGGCTGCGCGGTGAGCATGTGGCCTTTCCGGAACTCGCTGATCTGGAGGTTGCGTCGGTGCTCTGGCGGCGGATGAAGGCCGGCGCCCTTGATGCCCGGCGCGCCGGTCTGGCACTGGACGACCTCGCCGCGCTACCCGCCCGGCGGGCACCGCACCGCCCACTGCTCCCCCGGTGCTGGGAACTACGGGATAACCTCACCATCTACGACGCGGCCTACGTGGCACTCGCCGAAGCAATGCACGCCACCCTGCTCACCGGCGACTGCCGTCTCGCCAGGGCAACCGGACCCCAGTGCCCCATCGAGATCCTCCAGCCCACGCCCTGAACCCTGGAGCCGCCGATGCCCATCCCCAAGCCGGTCGGCTCGCTCGACGGCCGTAACACGCACCGCTGGGACTGACACCGCCGCCGGACGGCCGGACACCGGAGCCTGTCAGGCTCGACTACACGACCATGGCGGTGACGTGCTTCTTCTCGCAGCAGGGCGGGTCGTCAGGCGGCGATCTGGTATTCGTGCGTGAGCCCGCCGAGGACTTGTTTTCGGCGGATCCGGTGCTCGGCGAGGTTGACCTCCGGTGGCCGGGCGGGAGCTTGAGCCGGTGCGAGGGGTGTCACGCAGAGCGTGATCAGCGCGGATGAGTCCGGGCACCGCCAGCCTGCCTCCCCGCCCTCGCGGCGCTGGTCATGATGCAGCGGGTTATGAACTGGTGATGGGCCTGCGACGGCAGCCCCGGCGCCTCGGGCGGCTGTCCGGGCCAGTGGGCCGGCGGGTGCGCCGTCACCGGCATGATCTGGTTGCGGCCGCGGCGGACCACAGGGTGAAGAACCTGCGGATGTTCGGCAGCGTCGCCCGGGGCGAGGACCGCCCCGACAGCGACGTCGACCCGCTCGCGGACCTTCCGCCCGGCCTGAGCCTGTTCGGGCTGGGCAAGGTAGAGGCGGAACTGGAAGCCATCCTCGGCAGCCGGGTGGACCTGATCCCGGCGGGCGACCTCAAGCCCGGCGCCCGCGCCCGCGCCGAGCGTGACCTGGTCGCGCTGTGAGCTACCGGGAACGCCAGCGGCTGGCCGATATCCAGGCCGCGATCGACGCGATCCGCTCCCACCTGCAGCGCAGCGACCTGTCCGAC
The DNA here is from genome assembly GCA_003541285.1 of Actinomycetota bacterium. Lineage (GTDB taxonomy): Bacteria > Actinomycetota > Actinomycetes > Streptosporangiales > Streptosporangiaceae > UBA9676. The sequence goes on along the minus strand of DPMS01000784.1, from coordinate 5,712 downwards.
GGCCTGATATACGACGCCGTCCGGATCTGGCAGCCTTCCAAGCATCTCCGGGGGAATGCCAGGGCCAGAATCGGTGACGCAGATGGTGGTCTGGCGACCGCGGCGGGCCACGGTGATCTGGACACTCCCGCCGGGATTGCCGTACCGGATGGCGTTGGTCAGCAAATTGATGAGCTCCTGGCGGAGCCGGCGCTCGTCGGCCCGGGCTGCACCTGCTGGCGGCTCGCAGCCGCGCGGGACAGCGCGCACTTCGAGGCGGCCGGGGGCAGGTCCGATGGCACGGTCCTGCGGATGGCCATCGCCGCTTCGGTGGTCCGCGGCGCCGCTGGGTCACCCGTGCTGCCGGACAGGGCATGACGGCAGGGCAAAGGTTAGACGCCAGGCTTAAGCCCCGGAAACCAGCGCCACCGCCACAGCAACACCGTCGTCGCTGGACAGGCTCAGCAGGACTCTCGCCACACCGCGTTCCGACGCCACTTCAGCGAACCTGCCCCTGAGTACTGCGTACGGCTCCCCGTGCGGGCCTTGCCTGATCTCGACCTGCGAGAACTCAACGCCTGAACCCCAGCCGATGCCCAGGGTCTTGAAGATCGCTTCCTTCGCCGCGAACGTCATCGCCAGGTAGGTAACAGGACTTGCCTGCTTCTCCGCCTGCTGCCGCTCGTAGGGAGTGAACACCTTCCGGGCAAAGACTTCCCCGCTGGTATCCAGTGCGTCCTTCATCCGGTCGAGGGCGACGACATCTACCCCAATGCCGAGCGGCGCCTGGCTCACGGATCACCAGCCGCCGGAACGCTGCGGATGCCCAGGGCAATGGTGTCCATCGCAATCATCCGCTCCTCGTCCGTTGGCACGACCAGTACCCGGACGCTCGCCCCCGGCCCGCTGATGTCCGCCTCCACGCCGCATGCGCTCCGGTTGGCAGTGTCATCGAGGGCAATCCCCAGGAATGCGAGTCTGGTACAGACCATGTGGCGCACTGTCGCGCTGTTCTCGCCGATGCCGCCGGTGAACACAAGGGTGTCGATGCCGCCCATGGCGGCGGCATAGGCGCCCACGTATTTCCTCGCCCGGTAGGTGAAAACATCCAGCGCCAGCCGGCAGCCCTCGTCCCCGGCCTCCGCCCGCTCGGTGATCACCCGCATGTCATTGCTCACCTCCGACAGTCCGAGGAGGCCGCTCTCCTGGTTCAGCAGATGATCCACCTCGGCTGCCGTCATCTGCAGACCACGGGTCAGGTGCAAGACGATGCCAGGATCGACATCGCCGGACCGCGTTCCCATGACCAAGCCCTCCATCGGCGTGAATCCCATGGAGGTGTCGACTGCGCGGCCGTGCTTCACCGCGACCATGCTGCAGCCATTCCCCAGGTGACAGACGACCATCCGCAACTCGCTGAGGGGACGGGCCAGCATCGCTCCGGCCCTGCCGCACACGTAGCGGTATGACGTCCCGTGAAACCCGTACCGGCGCAGGTGATGCTCGCGCCGCCACCTCCCGGGCAACGCATAGGTGTACGCCTCCGGCGGCATGGACTGGTGAAAAGCTGTGTCGAACACTGCCACCTGTGGGACACCGGGCAGGAGCCGACGGGCCTCACGCATGCCCATGAGGTTGGGCGGATTGTGAAGCGGTGCCAGCGGAACGCATCGCTCCATCTCCGCGATGACATCATCGGTGATCTGTACCGACTCCACGAAGGCATCGCCGCCGTGCACAGCCCGGTGCCCGACCGCGCCGATCTCGGCCAGGCTTGCCAGCGGGGCGCCTGGCGCAGGCCTGACCAGAGCGGCCAGGATTAGCTCCAGCGCCTGCGCATGGGTGGCGACGACCTGCTGGGTGCGGCGCGTCCCGCCGTCCGTGCCATGGATCTCCAGGTAGGAGCCCACCTCGCCAATCCGGGCGGCCACGCCGTGGGTCACCGCGCTCCCGGATGCGATGTCATAGAGCCGGTACTTGACAGAGGAACTACCGGAGTTGATGACCAATACGAACATGGCATGCCTACCGCACACGTGCGGCCACCAGGGTCGTCGCCCCGACGATGTCGTTGACTGTGGCGCCCTTCGAGAGGTCGCTGACAGGGCTGGCGAAACCCTGCAGGACCGGCCCGTAGGCGGCTGCCCCGGCAAGCCGCTGGACCAGCTTGTACCCGATGTTGGCGGCGTCCAGGTCTGGAAAGATCAGCACGTTCGCCAGGCCGTTCAGCCGGCTCCCGCCAGGTATCTTCTTGGCCGCCACCTCTGGCACCACCGCCGCGTCCAGCTGCAGTTCCCCGTCTACGCAAAGGCCCGGCTCCCGGTCCTTGACGATCTTCAGTGCTGCCACCACTTTGTCCACGTCAGGATGCGCGGAGCTGCCCTTGGTCGAGAACGACAGCATCGCCACCCGGGGCTCCCATCCGAGCAGCTCCCGGACGCTTGCGGCGGTCGCCATGGCGATCTCGGCCAGCTCCGCGGCTGAGGGGTTCGGCACCACTGCGCAGTCCGCAAAGACAACCAGGCCTCCCTCACCTCCTCGCCATCCGGGCACGTCCATGACGAAAAAGCTGGACGGGATCGAGACGCCGTCCACGAGCCCGATGAGCATCTGGCTGGCGACGAGGACCGCCACGGTGCCGTATGAGAACCCGGCCACCATCGCATCCGCGTCGCCCTGGCCAACCATCATGGCCGCGAACTCCAGCGGCTTCGAGAGCAATCTCCTGGCCGCCCGGGCAGGAAAGTCCTCACGCTGGGCGTAATCGGCTGCGTACTCCGTCACCAGGGGTGAACGGGCGGGGTCGATGACCTCGACCCTGCCCATATCCAGCCGCGGCGACAGGATCTCCTCAGGCCGGCCGATCAGCACAGGCCGGGCGATGCCGCGCGCGAGCACCGCAGCCGCAGCAGCGGCGATTTCGGGTGCAGCCCCCTCCGGATAGACCACCTTGGGAAACCGCGCCGCCGCCTTCCTCTCGAGACGGGCCATCAGGTCCATTTCGCATGGCCTCCCCCGGTCTTGCCTACCTGAAGGAGTAGCCGTCGGACGAGAGTTTTGGCGGGACGACCGGGACCAGCAGGTGGGAATCGTGCCTCCCGCCCATGTGGATCACATGACTCCCCCGGTTGCGCAGATCCCATCCGAAGGGCTCGAACCAGCCCTCGCGCACGTAGTGACCCGACACCATTACGCGGAGCTGCTCACCTGCGTGCCAGATACGGCTCGTGGGGTAGATCTCGATGTCCACCGGCACGATCTCGCCGGGATTCAGCAGCTCCTCGCGGCGATGAGCGTGCGCCGGGTGATCCGGGGTGGAGAGCTTCTCGTCGAGCTCGCGATGCGACACCCTCATCAGGCCCGGTGTCCCCGGATAGGGTTCGTTCAGCACCAGCGTGGGCACGAAATTGCCGTTCTGGTCGAGTTTCTGGATGGCGATGAAGAGATCCATGTCGTCGGATCCCTGTGCCTCGGCCCAGAGGTGGAGCTTCAGGTAGCCGGAGATCTCGGTCTCGGTGTCGAACGTGATCGAGAAGGTGACGTCACCCTCGGCCGCCTCGTAGCTGACGGAGGTCTCGGCCGGCACCGGCTCCGGCGACAGGCGGCCACCGCTGTCGAGGTACAGCTTCCGGTACTGCGTGCGGGCCAGCGGGAATTCGCTCTCCGGCCGCTCGACCTGGTAGTCAATGTCCCGGGCGTCCATCACGTCGATGCGCACCCTCGGCGTCATCTCCCAGCCGTTGTGGATGTCCTTGAGGTAGCGGTCGAAGAATCGCCGCAGATCCTCCAGGTGCTCCGGCATGACGGCATCCGGCCACTCGAAGTCGCGGTGGACGCGCAGCCACTTCCTCGGCGAGGCAATCCTGCGGAACGCCTCGATGGATCCCCGGAGGTGGAAATGACTCCAGCCGGCAGTGATATAGGCTGGTATCTCAATGTCCGCGAAACGGGCGACCTTGTCTTCCCAGTAACCATTCATAAGCGGGTGCTCACGGAGCATTGCCACGTAGTCTTCGACGCGCCCAGTGCCCCTGAAGCCACTAAGAAGGAACTCATTGAATCCTGGCTCCGGGATGCCGCCGGTGCAGATGAACTCCCGGTAGACATCGGAGCAGCCCTCCCAGGGAGCGATGCAGGTGAGGTGAGGCGGCTTCTCGGCCGCCGTGTACCACTGCACCATGGCGAGCCAGGAATTGCCGGCCATGCCTACCTTGCCGTTGCTCCAGTCCTGCGCCGCAACCCATTCGATAAAGTCGCAGGCGTCTTTGCCATCCTGGGTGCCGACGCATAGGACGTCGCCCTGGGAGTTGCCGGCGCCGCGTGCGTCGGGATTGAGGACTGCGTATCCGTGGTGGCACCAGTAGGCCGGGTCGGGACCCTCGAACTTGGCCATCGGCGAGGCTGTGCCGGGCGGCACCCCAAGCGCGAGGAAGGCCTGCGCTCCCTTCGGGGCAAAGCCGTGGCGCTTCCCGTACGGACTCCAGGCCACGATCGCTGGCAGGTTCGTGGCTTCCGCTGGCCGGTAGACATCTGTGTAGATGACGGTGTCATCGCGCAGCTTGACCGGGACGTCCTGATCGATGCGGATCCCGTTCTCGACCCGGGTGCCCGGCTCGAAAGGCGCGAAGTACAGCATCCCCGGCCCCTCCAGTGGCTGCCGGAAGCGCACCCTTATTTCCTCGTCACCGAATCTCTGGACAGTGGTCAGCTCGCCCTCGGCTTTCATCAGCCACCTCCAGCCCGGCTCCAGTCGGGAGCTGGGCAGTTCAGGTTCACCGGCGGCGAAGCTCGGTCACGAAGTCGATGGCCTCGCCGACGGTCCTTCGCCTGCGCGCCTCCATGAAGGGGATGGCGATTCCGAAATCGTCCTCAAGAACGGCGATCAGCTGTGCAATGTTCACGGATTTGGCGCCGAGATCCTCAGCGAACCTCGTGTCCCGCGACAGCTCGGCCGGATCCACCTTGAAGATCCGCGCTACCTCGCTGACAACCGTGCCGGCGATCTTCTCCTCGGTAACCACGTTCCGCCACCCCTGGGTACGACACGCCTGTACATCAGTACCTGTTTTCCGGCTCCCCCTGCCAGGCCCGAAGGTCCAGCAGCCCTGGGACGAAGGTCCTGGCCCTGGCCAGTGGGCGACGAGCACCGGGGAGCCCGTAAGCGGATCACCCTTGTGCGGAAGCTACCCAGCAGGACCTCCAGCTCAGGTCAGGCCGCGCGATCCCTTCCGGCGCGCCGGACATAGCATCGGGCTGCTACCAGGCCGGTGCGAATTTGTATCCGTACTGCCAGTTGCCGTTTGATTCGCGCATCCATTTGCGGGTGATCAGCTTGACCCGCATGCCGGGATGCACGTCGGCAGGTGAGCAGTCTTCGAGATCGGCGGCCACGTGCAGCCCGTCGTCGAGCCTGACCATGGCGAGGATCCGTTTTCCGCGCCCGTGGTACTGGGTGCCGGAGAGGTCGGTGAATGGGTTGTCCCTGATGAGGAACTCGACCACTTCCCCACTGTGCGGGCACTGATAGGCGGTGAGTTCCTGGCTGTGGCACTTGGGGCACACCCCGTGCCGGCGGGGGGACCANNGCTGCCGCTGCCGATGGCCTGATAGCCGGCGCATGCCGCGAGCTTGGCGTTCTTGACCTGGCGGTCGGGCAGTTCGACCTCACCGCGCAGTTGCTGCACCGACTCGATGATCATGTCACCCACGTCGGACCCGGATGTCAGGCTGAAA
>DPMS01000297.1 GCA_003541285.1 Actinomycetota bacterium | reverse complement strand
GAGTGCAACCTCGGCCAGCACGAGATCGCCTTCCGCTACAGGGACGCGGTGACCACCTGCGACAACCACTCGATCTATAAGACCGGGGCCAAGGAGATCGCGGCCGCCGAAGGCATGAGCATCACGTTCATGGCCAAGCCGAACACCCGGGAGGGCAACTCCTGCCACATCCACCTGTCGCTGCGCGACCAGGCAGGCAACCCGGTGCTCGCCGGGAGCGGCCCGCACGGGCTGTCGGCACTCGGTGAGCACTTCCTGGCCGGCCAGCTGGCCGGCCTGCGCGAGCTCTCGCTCTTCCATGCGCCGAACATCAACTCCTACAAGCGTTATGTGCCGGGCAGTTTCGCCCCCACCGCGGTGCGCTGGGGAGTGGACAACCGGACCTGCGCCTACCGCCTGGTCGGGCACGGGCCCTCGCTGCGGCCGGAGAACCGGGTGCCCGGCGGGGACGTGAACCCCTACCTGTCGGTGGCGGCGATGATCGCGGCCGGCCTGGCCGGCATCGAGCAGGAACTGCCGCTGGAGCCGGCTTTCGAGGGCAACGCCTACAGTGACTCCGGCCCGCGGGTGCCGTCCACGCTGCGCGACGCGCTCGAGGTCTGGGAGAAGAGCCAGCTTGCCCGGCAGGCGTTTGGTGATGACGTGGTCGAGCATTATGCCAACGGCGCCCGGGTTGAGCTGGCGGCCTTCGATGCCGCGGTCACCGACTGGGAACTTCGGCGCAGCTTCGAGCGGCTGTAGAGAAACAGGAGACGAGCGCAAGCATGGCAACCTTCACGGTGCTCAATCCCGCTACCGAGCAGGCCGTCACCTCGGTCCCGCTGGTATCGGCGGAAGAGACCGACGCGGCGATCGCCCGCGCGGTGGCGGCCCAGGCGGCGTGGCGCGCGGTCGCGCCGGGTGAGCGGGCCGCGCTGCTGCGCGCCTTCGCCGACGCCGTGGACGCCCACCTCGACGAGTTGGCCAGCCTCGAGGTCGCCTGCTCGGGTCATCCGGTGGGGGCTGCCCGGTGGGAGGCCGGCAACATCCGCGACGTGCTCCGGTACTACTCGGCGGCGCCGGAACGGCTCCTCGGCGCGCAGATCCCGGTTCCCGGCGGCCTGGACGTGACGTTCAAGGAACCGGTCGGCGTGGTGGGCCTGATCGTCCCGTGGAACTTCCCCATGCCCATCCTCGGCTGGGGGCTTGCCCCGGCGCTGGCGGCCGGCAACCCGGTGATCGCCAAGCCCGCCGAGCGCACCCCGCTGACCGCGATCAGGATCGGTGAGCTTGCCCGCGAGGCGGGGCTGCCGGACGGGGTGTTCCAGGTGCTGCCCGGCAAGGGGTCGGTGGTCGGCCAGCGGCTGGTGGACCACGAGGCGGTCCGCAAGATCGTTTTCACCGGGTCCACCGAGGTCGGCCAGCAGATCATGGCTGGCTGCGCCCGGCAGGTGAAGCGGCTCACCCTGGAACTGGGTGGCAAGAGCGCCAACATCGTTTTCGCCGACGCGGACCTGGAGAAGGCGGCGGCCAGTGCGCCGTCCGCGGTGTTCGACAACGCCGGCCAGGATTGCTGCGCGCGGTCGCGGATCCTGGTCCAGCGCAGCGTCTACGACCGGTTCATGGAGATGCTCGAGCCCGCCGTCAAGGGCGTGCGGGTGGGCGACCCGGCCAGCGCGGACACCGAGATGGGCCCGCTGATCTCCGCCGAGCACCGGGCGCGGGTCGCCTCCTATGTGCCGCAGGGTGCGCCGGTCGCGTTCCGGGGCAGCGCCCCGGACGGGCCGGGCTACTGGTTCCCGCCGACCGTGCTCGCCCCGGTGCGCCGCGACGACCCGGCCTACACCGAGGAAGTGTTCGGCCCGGTGGTCACCGTGGTCCCGTTCGGGGACGAGGCGGACGCGATCGCCATCGCCAACGACAGCCCCTACGGGCTGTCCGGCTCGATCTGGACGCGCGACGTGGGCCGCGCCATCCGGGTCGCGCGGGCGGTGGAGACCGGCAACCTGTCGGTCAACTCGCATTCCTCCGTCCGATACTGGGCCCCGTTCGGCGGCTTCAAGCAGTCCGGGCTGGGCCGTGAACTGGGCCCGGACGCGCTCGACGCGTTCACAGAGACCAAGAACGTCTTCATCGCTACCGAGGAGTGATCAGCACTATGCAACGCCTGGCGAACCGCGTCGCTGTCGTCACAGGGGCCGGGAGCGGCATCGGGCTGGCAAGCGCACGCCGGCTGGCTGCGGAAGGGGCGAAGGTCGTCGTCGCAGACCTGGACAGTGAGACCGGCAAGGCGGCCGCCGACGAGGTCGGTGGCCTGTTCGTCCAGGCCGATGTGACCAGCGAGGATGATGTCGCGGGCATGTACGATGCCGCCCTCAGCGCCTACGGGCGGGTCGACATCGCGTTCAACAATGCCGGGATCTCGCCCCCCGACGACGACTCCATCCTGGTGACCGGCCTGGAGGCATGGCGCCGGGTACAGGAGGTCAACCTCACCTCCGTCTACCTGTGCTGCAAGCACGTCATCCCGCACATGCAGGCGCGCGGCGGCGGCTCCATCATCAACACCGCCTCCTTCGTCGCCGTGATGGGCTCGGCCACCTCCCAGATCTCCTACAGCGCCTCCAAGGGCGGTGTCCTGGCGATGAGCCGGGAACTCGGCGTTCAGTTCGCGCGGGAAGGGATCCGGGTGAACGCGCTGTGCCCCGGCCCGGTCAACACCCCGTTGCTGCGCGAGCTTTTCGCCGCCGACCCGGAGCGGGCGGCACGCCGGCTGGTCCACGTGCCGATGGGCCGGTTCGCCGAGGCGGAGGAGATCGCCGCCGCGGTAGCCTTCCTGGCCAGCGACGACGCCTCGTTCATCACCGCGTCCGGCTTCCTGGTGGACGGTGGCATCTCCGGCGCCTACGTGACGCCGCTGTGAGCGTTCCTGTCGTCGGGCTCAGCACGTACTGCGAGCCTGCCCGCTGGGGAGCCTGGGAGGCCCCGGTGGCGCTGCTGCCCGCCAGCTACATCGACCAGGTGACCGAGGCCGGTGGCGTTCCGGTGCTGCTGCCGCCGGTGCCGGGGGTGGCCACCGCGATCGCCCGGCTGGACGCGCTGGTGCTCACCGGCGGTGGCGACGTCGACCCGGCCAACTACGGCGCGGCGGCGGGCCCACGGACCGCCCGGGTCCATCCCGAACGGGACCAGGCCGAACTGGAACTGCTCGCCGCGGCCCTGGCAGCCGGGCTGCCGGTGCTGGGAATCTGCCGCGGCATGCAACTGCTCAACGTGGCCCGGGGCGGGACCTTGTGCCAGCACCTGCCTGCCGAGGCTGGTCATACCCCCACCCCTGGCACCTTCGGATCACATCAGGTCCGGCTCGCACCGGGAAGCCAGCTCGCCTCGATCCTTCGGCCCGGCAACGGGGCGGACCCGGCCGGCCTGGCGGTTCCCACCGCCCACCATCAGGCCATCGACCGGCTGGGCGAGGGCCTGGTCGCGTCTGCCTGGGCACCGGACGGGGTGATCGAGGCGGTGGAACTGCCGTCCGGGGAGGGCCAGCACCCCTTCACACTGGCAGTGCAGTGGCACCCGGAAGCGGGTGAGGACCGGCGGCTGGTGTCCCCGCTGGTGGCCGCGGCAGCGGGCGGGTGACCCCCGGCCCGCTGGGTGATCTCGCCCCGGCCAGACCGGGGCTTGCGGACCGCCAGCACCGGGCAGCCTCTACACTCGCCAGCGTGAACACCACCCCCGCCGTCGAGATCCGCGATCTCGTCAAGCGGTATGGGCGCACGGCCGCGGTCGACGGCCTCTCGCTGCGGGCGGCCCAGGGCGCCGTCACCGCCGTGCTGGGCCCGAACGGGGCGGGCAAGACCACCACGGTGGAGATCTGCGAGGGCTACCGGCGGCCCGACGCGGGCACGGTCAGCGTGCTCGGCCTGGACCCGGTGACCGATGCCCGCGTGCTGCGGCCACGGGTCGGGGTGATGCTGCAGTCGGGGGGCATCCCCCCCGCCGCCCGGCCCGGCGAGTACCTGCGTGTGCTGGCACGCTTCCACGCCCACCCGCTCGACCCGGCCCAGCTGCTGGCCGGGCTCGGGCTCGCCAGCCATGCCCGCACCCAGGTCAAGCGGCTGTCCGGGGGCCAGCAGCAGCGGCTTTCGCTGGCCGCCGCCGTGATCGGCCGCCCGGAGCTGGTCTTCCTCGATGAGCCGACGGCCGGGCTTGACCCGCAGGCCCGCCACGCCACCTGGGACATCGTCCGCGGGCTGCGGGAATCTGGCGCGAGCGTGATCCTCACCACCCACCACATGGAAGAGGCCGAACGCCTCGCGGACCGGGT
>DPMS01000116.1 GCA_003541285.1 Actinomycetota bacterium | reverse complement strand
CTACCCGTCGGCATCCCGACCGCGGGTAACACCCACGAAGTCGCCCAGGCGGCAGCGCCCGACTGCCGGGTAGTGTACGTGGATTACGACCCGGTCGTGCTCGCCCATGCCCGCGCGCTGCTGACCAGCAGCCCGCAAGGAGCCACCGGCTACATCGACGCGGACCTGCGCGACACCGGGAGCATCCTGGGCCAGGCGGCAGAGACCCTCGACTTCGCCCAGCCGGTGGCGGTGCTGCTGTTCTCGATCATGCAGGTAATCGGGGATGACGATAACCCGTACGGGATCGTGGCCAGGCTGATCGACGCGGTACCGCCGGGCAGCTACCTGGCCCTGTCCCACCCCAGCTCGGACATCATAGCGCGAGAAAAGGCATCCAAGCTGATAGGGATCCTCAAGCCGCTCATGCACCAGAAGACGACCCTGCGCGGCCACGCCGAGGTCGCGCGGTTCTTCGACGTCCTGGAACTGGTGGAGCCCGGGCTGGTACCGGTCGAGGACTGGCGGCCCGATTCGAAGACCAAGGCCAAGAGCCCGTCGGGAATTTGGGGCGGGGTGGGGCGCAAGCGCTGACGGACATGAGCCGGCGGCTTCAAATGGGTTTGAGGCCACTGGGCTCCGGCCCGTTTCCAGACCAGGCCGCCAGCTTGCGGTGGGGGCTTTGATTCCTGGACTTTCACCACCGGCTGGTGGGTTCGGTCGTTATCTCGTGCCCAGAAGCCAGTCTTCGGTGATAGGGGCTTCCGGCGGCCCGGCGCGTAGCCATGCGTGCTGGGACTGGATGAGCGGGCCAGGGTTCTTCCTGGATCGCGGGAAGGCGCGGCTGCTGGTGTGCAGGATTCCGGTGGCGGGGGTCTCGGTTTGCAGCGCCCGCAGCAGGATCGGCCGGAAGTCCTTGACGTTCCCGGTGAGCAACCACCGGCCCTGGGCAGTGGCCCAGGCGGAGACCTCCTCATCGGTCATAGCCCGCAGTTCCCCGCGCTCGGCGACCGCGACGACATCGTGACCAAGGTCTCGCAGGGCAGCGGCGATGGCAGGGGAGAACATCTCATCCAGCACGAGTCGGGCGCCCGCCATGTGGCTCATGCGATGAGCCGCCGCTGGATCCGCCAGGCCTCCTCAGCGCGGGCTGACACCTCGTCGGCGTCGGTGATCTCCGCGTCGATCTCGTCTGGATAGCTGGTGTAGTAGCTGACCGCGGTGGCGATCCGGCTGGCGTCGACGGCGAGCACCTCGGCCGCCGCGTCCAGAGCGGCCGGGCCGCACCCGTCGATCTCGCGCAGGAACTTGACGATCTCCCAGATGTCCGGGCCATATGCCAGCGCCGCCCGCCGGCCAGACGGGCCGTCCTTGAAGATGACCCCAGGGTGGTCAGACATTCGCAGGCCCTCATCGATCAGCCGCTGCGCCAGTGCCGAGGTCGTCGAGCCCGGGGTTGCGTGCACGCGACGGCGCAGCCGCGCCAGCAGCGCGGCATCGAAGCGGATGGACAGCGGACTCGTCATGCACTACATCGAAGCGTAGGTAATACAACCTCTGCGACCGGGGATCGCGGACGCCAGGTGACTCAGGGTGGCAGGCAGATCGGGGAGCCGACCGGGGAGCCAACGCCGGCAGGCACCGGGCCACGCCGGGCGACGGCTAGCGATCGTCGTCGCAGGTGAATAGCCTGTTAGGCCTCGTCTGGCAGCATCCGGCGACGGGCCGGCTGCGCCTTACAAGCGAGTCAGCGACTGAGCCACAACCCCTGAGAAGGCCTAGGGTCGAGTACAGGCGCTTTCCCGTGCCGCGAAGAGACGTGGCATGCCTACTCACCGCCTCAGTCATCAATACTCGTGCCACGCGGCTATCCTTGGCGGCCTGAACTCCCTCGTCACGGGCTAGCGGCTGGTAGGCCGGCTGCCCGTGCTCGGGTTGCCATATCGCGGGCCTCGCTGTCACGGCCTTGCCGCATGTAGCCAGCAGAACCGAAAAAGGGCAGTCGGCGATAAAGAGTAACTGGCCAGGTTAAGAGTGGGGCGACTTGCGCCATCCTTCGATAGGAGCTGACCGGAAGCCGGGTAAATCCGTATTGGCGGATTACTTGCGAGCGCAGGTTAACGCAGCGGTCGCTACCCGCGGTTTAGCAGGCGGATGAACGTCTCCCACGCCTCCCGTGTCACCACTAGGGCCATTCCGTGCGGGTTCTTCGAGTCCCGTACAGCGACGATGCCTGGCAGGTTGAGAGCAACCTCCACGCAGTTGCCGGACTGGCTGCTGTAGCTGCTCTTGTGCCACGCTGCGCGGGACAGGTCAGGGTCAGTCATCCCGCGCACCTCCTTCAGGTACTGCTACGTCAGGGCGTCGGCTGCTTGTTCGACCAGACGCACTGACTCGTCAGGGTGCAGGGCGGCAGCGAGCAACCGGTCAAATGCAATGGTATAGCGGGTCACGTCAGCACTCTCTTCGAGATAGATGTCCCCGGCCAGGGTCTCGACGTACACCACCGCTGGATCGGTCTGGTCTTGGAAGTCCATGATGACGAAGGGACCGGTTGTTCCGGCATGTGCACCTGCACTGAAGGGCACGACCTGGAGCGTGGTCTTGCCCTGCTCGGCACTCTCGACTAGGTGCCGTAGCTGGTCACGCATGACGTGAGGATCGCCCACGACCCGCCGGATGACCGCTTCGTCGATCACCGCCCATAGCCGTGGCCGGTCTTCTCTGGCCAGGATGCGCTGCCGGTACATGCGGACCTGCACGAGGCGCTCTACTTCATCGTGATCTAGTTCTTCCGGCCCGCCCCGGAGGGTCCTGCGAGCGTATTCCTCGGTCTGGAGCAAGCCAGGTATGACGACCGGCTCGAAATTGCGGATCGACGCCGCGCCCGATTCGAGCCCGATGTAGACCTCGTACGGGTTGGGCAGTACGTCCCTGAAGGAGTGCCACCAGCCTGGCTGCCGGGACTCACGTGCGAGCTGGATCAAGCCGTCGCGCTCAGCGCCGGTAACGCCGTAGAGATCCAGCAGCACGCGGACGTTGCCGGGTTGCGGGCGGCTCCGGCCGGTCTCGATGCGGAAGATCGTCGAGGTTGACCATTCGAGCTGGCGGGCGGCCTCTTCGCGCGACAGGCCGGCTGCTTCACGCCTTCGCATCAGTTCGAGTGCCAGGCGCCGGCCGCGCAGGGTTGGGCTCTGCTCGGGGGTGCCGCGTCCAGCCATTAGACAGCTCCTCGTGCTCGATTCTACTTGCACT
>DPMS01000625.1 GCA_003541285.1 Actinomycetota bacterium | reverse complement strand
TCCATGATCCACACCGTAGATGATCACCAATGAACGCTGTAGATCACATACGTTGGTGGAGGAGGGTGAAGCAGAAAGCATAGGCTCGGCCTTATGGAATCAGCGGAGGTCAAGCGTGCCCGGATCCGGTGTTCCCGGCAGAGGACGACCTGGATGGCGTGGCAATCAGCCTGGACGGCACTGTCTTGACCGACCAGCAGCGTGCCGAGCTGAAGGCTGACACCGAGACCGTGAGATTCAAGGCGGAAGCCCTGACGGAGCTTCTGGGTGTGAGGGAACCCGGCCAGCCTACGAGCCAGTGATCCCGATGGCTGTCCGCACCTGCGCACCTTCCGTGTGATCCGATGGCTGTGGGCGTCCGCGCGGGCTTCTGTGCCGTGGAGGTGGGGTGAATCTGGAACCGGACGAGGCGCGGCTGCGGTTCGCCGGCGCCGCGGTGGCCCGGCTGGCGACGCTGGGTCCGAACGGCCGCCCGCATATCGTCCCCATCACCTTCGCGGTGGACGGCGACCAGATCTACACCGCGGTCGACGAGGTCAAGCCGAAGACGACCGCGCATCTGCGCCGGCTGCGGAACATCGCGGCCGACCCCCGGGTCAGCCTGCTGGCCGACCACTACGAGGGGGACTGGGAGCGGTTGTGGTGGGTGCGCGCCGATGGCACCGCGACCCTGCTGGGCGAGCCCGGCCAGATGACCGGGCCGCTCAGCTTGCTGGCGCGGCGTTACCCGCAGTAGCGCGCCAGCCCGCCAGGCGGCCCGGTGATCCGCGTCCTGGTGGAACGCTGGACCGGCTGGGCCGCCTCGGCGGGGNNCTCCTCGCCGGTCTCCTTGCACTTCAGCGCTTCCTCGATGCAGGCGGCGATCGCGTGCGTGGGCTCTGGCGCGGGCAGGATGCCCTCGGTGCGCGCGAACCGCAGGCCGGCCTCGAAGCATTCCGACTGCGGCTTGGCCACCGCCTCGATCAGGCCCAGTTCGTAGATGTGCGACAGCAGCGGGGACATGCCGTGGTAGCGCAGCCCACCCGCGTGAATCGGGTCCGGCACGAAGTCGTGCCCGAGTGTGTGCATCTTCAGCAGGGGTGTCATCCCGGCCGTGTCGCCGAAGTCGTAGGCGTAGACACCGCGGGTGAACGACGGGCAGGCGGCCGGCTCGACCGCCCGCAGCACCGGGTTCATCCGGCCTGCCATCTTCTCGCGCAGGAACGGGAAGACCAGGCCCGCGAAGTTGGATCCGCCACCGGTGCAGCCGACGATCAGGTCGGGGGTGTCGCCCGCTAGCGCAAGCTGCTTGATCGCCTCTTCGCCGATGACGGTCTGGTGCATCAGCACGTGGTTGAGCACGCTGCCGAGCGCGTACCTGGTGGCGTCGTCACCGGCGGCGACTTCCACCGCCTCGCTGATCGCGATGCCCAGGCTGCCGGTGGAGTCGGGATGCTCGGCCAGGATCGCCCGGCCGGCCGAGGTGACGTCGGAGGGGCTCGGGTGCACTGTCGCCCCGTATGCCTCCATCAGCAGCCGCCGGTAGGGCTTCTGGTCGTAGGAGGCCCGGACCATCCAGACCTCGCATTCCAGGCCGAAGATGGCCGAAGCGAAGGCGAGCGCGCTGCCCCACTGGCCGGCGCCGGTCTCGGTCGTCAGCTTCGTGACGCCCTCTTGCGCGTTGTAGTACGCCTGCGGGACGGCGGTGTTGGGCTTGTGTGAGCCGGCTGGGCTGCCGCCCTCGTACTTGTAGTAGATCCGGGCCGGGGTGCCGAGTTCCTTCTCCAGCCGCCGCGCACGGAACAGCGGGGTGGGCCGCCACAGCCGGTAGACGTCCAGGACCGGCTCCGGGATGGCGATGTGCGACTCGGCGGAGACTTCCTGCTGGATCAGCGCCATCGGGAACAGCGGGGCGAGAGCGTCGGGGCCGACCGGCCCATGCGTGCCCGGGTGCAGCGGCGGGGGCGGGGGAGAGGGCAGGTCAGGGATGATGTTGTACCACTGCCGTGGCAGCTCGGATTCCTGCAGAAGGTACTTGACCTGGTGGTCCATGGATGCCTCCGGGCGGCCAGGGCGAAAGGTGATCAGTGCGACACTAGCCGCTCTTTTGCGCTGGTGGGAGAGGTTCCGAGGTCCGGGAACCGGCGCAGCCCGACCATCTGTGGCCGGGCTGCGCCCGCCGCTGGCGCCGCCCGCACGCCCGCGGCCTGCGCCGGTTGCGGCGCGGTGACCGCCGTGTCACTGTGGGGCCGTGAACGCGGGGCCGGTGAGTGCCGGGGCGAGGCGCGCTTGCGTGCTGCTGGCCGTGGCCGGTTCCGTCGTGCTGATAGCGGGCGTGCTTGTCGCGGCCGTGTCCGCTTTCCTTGGCCAGGGGCGGTCCAGCGGGTTGTCCGCGGCCACCCTGGTCGGCCTCGGCCTGATCGCCAGCGGGCTGTTCAGCGGGGCGGTGCTGGTCGCCATCGCGGTGCCTGGAGACCGCCGGGTCAGCGGTAAATCCCGGCGCCCGGCACGCCGGGCGCCGACGGCCAGGCTGCTGCCCCGCCCCGTTCCGCAGGTCCCGCCCGCTGCCGAGGGCTGGCTGGCTCCGGGGGCATGGCCGACGCCACAGGCCCCGCCGGTTCAAGGCGGCTGGCCGGTTGCAGAGCCTCCGTCCGCGCAGGACGTCTGGACCCCGGCTGGACCCGCGCCCCTTCCGCAGGCCCCGCCGGCGCAAGACGTCTGGACTCCGGCTGGA
>DPMS01000444.1 GCA_003541285.1 Actinomycetota bacterium | reverse complement strand
GCCCACGGAAGGCTGAGAGGCCCACCGCCACCGTGGCCAGGCCGGCCACTCCTGCCGTCGCGGGCCAGGAATAGCGGGTGAACGAGCCGGCCACCGCGGCGAACACGGCGGCACCAGCAACCCCGGCCACGATGATCAGCGACCGCCGCCTGGGCGCAAGCAGCCCTGGGCCGGGCTCGCCCTGGCCCGGCCCGGCCGGCGCGGCGCGCAGCCGCCGGGCGCGGCATTCCAGCCTGGCCCGTTCCCGCACCTCGACCCCGGCCAGTTCGTCCGCTAAGACCCTGGCGCGGCGGACGAATTCAGCGTTGATCACCCGCACCCCGTCCTCGCCGATCGCGCCCATGCCCAGTTCGGGCTGGAACGGCACCCCATGCTTGCAGACGACAATGACATCCAGCGACGCCCCTCGCCCAGCCCAAGGGCCTCGTAGAACAGCGGGTAGCCCGTGTCCGGAAATGTTTCACCCGGGACAGCTGGCGCATGAATGCGGACAGGGGCGGCTGCGGGCCCGCGCCGTCCCGCGGGCAAACCCGAGGAAGGTGTAAGCGATGGCAGTTCCTTCACGCCGTCACCGGCCATCACCGGAGTGGTGGGACCCGGTCACCGAGTTCGCCGACCTGTACGACCGCATGGGCGAGTTGTTTACGTGGGCCTTCAGCGACCGCGCCCGCCCACGGCCGCCCGCGTGGCTGCCCGCCTGGTCGCCAGCCACCGATCTGTCGGAGGCCGACGACGCCTACATCGTGGACGTCAACCTCCCGGGGCTGCGGCGAGAGGACGTCCGCATCGAGATCCAGGGCGAGGGTCTCGTCATCACCGGCGAATTCAAAGATCCCAAGCACGAGGGCACCATTCGCCGCCGCGCCCGGCCCATCGGCCGTTTCGAGTGCCGCACGACCCTGCCCGGGCACTTCAAGGCTGACAAGGTGAGTGCCAAGCTCTCCGACGGCGTGCTGACAGTCACCCTGCCGAAGACCGAGGCCGCCAAGCCACGGCAGATCCAGATCTCCGCCGGCTGACCGGCGGCCCGGCGAGCGGACCCAGGCCAGGCTGATGCGTTATGTCGTCGTGGAGCTAGCCTGACCGTCCCGGGGGGACAAGGCATACCGGATCGGGGCGCCCGATCGCGTCGTGCGCATGTGGTACCTGCTCAAATCCGCCTGAGTCAGCCTTTGACCACGCCGAGTGGCACCAGCCGGGGGATCTTGCGGCATAGCCCGCCGCCTTGGGCGGTTTGGACCATGGTGTTCGCGTCTTTGCAGGCCCCGGGGGTTTCCTCGGCTAGCCCCCGGGCGGACGCGCCGCCGCCGGGGATGCCGGCCGGTACGTAAGAGCTGGTGCCCATGGGACCGGGGATCAGCACTGGCTGGCCGGTTTCACGCGGGTCCTGCGGCGGATCGGTGCCGTGGCGGCGTCGCAGACCTCGCCGGCCGCCATCGGGGAGAGCGCCAGGTACAAGGACATCATCACCGCGATGTGCAAGCGCCGGGTGAGTGCCTGCCCGGTGCTGGATGGGGCTGGCCTGTCATCGGCGTGGTGTCCGAGGCCGACTTGCTGGTCAAGGAGGTCGGCCCCCGCAGGCAGCTATCAGACGCCGCCGGATGTCAAGCTGAGACGGCCTCTGCCCGCTGCTTGTCCCGGGGTACGGTTGAGAGGTCGCGGAGGGGGTGACAATTATGCCGGTCTTCATGGTCGAGCGCCGGTTCGCCGACGATCTGGAGGCATCGGTCGAGGTTGCCGACCGGATCAACAGGATCAACGAGGAGGAGGGGGTGCGCTGGCTGTATTCGTTCCTCTCGGCTGACAAGCGGAAGACGTACTGCCTCTACGAGGCACCGTTCGCCGACGCGATCCGGCGCGCGGCGGAACGTGCGGGTCTGCCCGCTGACGTTGTTGTCGAGGTAGGCGACCGGATGCTGCCGGACGGGACGCTGGCGGGAACGCCGACGGGCTAAGACGCCGGTGCGCCTGTCCGGATGAGCTGTAGGTGCGCGGTCGTCCACCCAGTGCCGTGAGACCGCCAGCATGGCGACCTGCGTCCGGTTCGCGGCCCCGGTCTTGGTCAGGATGCTGCGCACGTGGTTGGCGGCCGTGTTCTCGCTGATCATGAGCCCGGACGCGATGTCGCGATTGCTGCTGCCCCGCACCAGCAGGCGCAGTACCTCCATTTCGCGCGGCGTGAGGCCGGCCGGGGAATCCGGGGGATCCTCCAGCATGCGCAGTAGCCGGACCTGCCCGGTAGTGGCCACCAGCCGGCGGGCCTCGCTACGCAGTTCCTCAGCGCGCGCGTATGCCGCGCCGCCGCGGGAGCGAAGGCAAGCGGCCCAGGCCGCCAGGGTCGCCGCCCGGTGGGTCAGCGAGCCCACCGCGTGGGCCTGTGCCAGCGCCCGCTGGAACAGCCGCTCGGCGGACTCGTCTTCGCCCAGCAGCGAATCGAGCGAAGCGAGGTAGGTGTCGGCGGGCCCGAAGACCGCGACGAAGGTCCCGGCTACCAGCTGCTGGCCGGCATAGGGGGCAAGCAGCGGTCTGAGCCGCCGCGCGGCGGCCGGGTCCCGCAGCGCCACTGCGGCCTCGGTGAGGAAGACCAGGACGGCGGTCCACTGTGCCCAGGGGGATTGCCGGGCTGGGGCTGCGTCCATCTGCTCCAGCAACTGCCACAGCAGGCTGCTGGCCTGGCCGGTGAGCCCAAGTTCGGTGTAGAGGGCGAGCAGCCCGGGCTCCCAGATGTCGTCCGCCTGCCGCATCACGTCCACCAGGGGCCGGACCTGTTCCAGCGCCCCGGTCTCCCGGCGCACCATATACATTTGCAGCCCGTACGGCCCTTCAGTGTCGTCCGGCCCGAACGATCGGCCGAGTTCCAGCAGGTCGTCCGCCACCCGCTCGGCGGTCGCGAAATCGCCACGGAGGAATGCGTGAGCGTAGTCGTTGCAGCGCCGCATGTAGGCCAGGAAGGGCTGCCCGCTGGCGCGCACTGACCGGTCCAGGTCCGCCAGCGCCTCCGCCCAGGCGGCCGGGTCGGCGTGAATGTAGGCGATGCTGGAACGGAACACCGCCGCGGTGCCGAGCGCGTCCCAGTTCCCGCTGTCGCGTGCGAGGCGGGCGAGTTCGGTGGCCAGGGCAAGGTGATCGTTCACGGACCCGGGTACCACAGCCTGCCACATCATGGTCTGCAGGGCGTGGATGAGCAGCCGCTTGTCCCCCAGCCCGCGCGCATACGCCAGCGCCTGCCGCCCGATGACACGCGCCCGGCCGGCGTCGCCGGTGAAGGCTGTCGCCCGTCCCAGGCTTGCGAGAGCCCACACATACCCGGGGTCGGACGGGTCGGCGGGCACCTCGTCAAGAGCGCGGGTCAGCAGGGCGCAGGCGTCGGAGCCCGGCCGGCCGGGCCGCCACCCTCCGTCCTCGTAGCCGACGGCGGCCCGGAGCCGGGTACGGCCATCGTGGGAGTCGCCCAGCCGCAGGTACAGGCTCCTAGCGCTGGCGAAGTCACCTGCGCGAAGGTAGCTGTGCGCGGCCGCGAACCGTAGTTCCTCGCGCTCTGGCTCTGGGCCGTCCAGCAGGTCGGCCGCCTGCGCGTACCATGCGGCGGCGTCCTCGAACGCCAGGCTCCGCTCGGCTTCCCGGGCCGACCGGGCTAGGTACTTGGCCGCCTTGCCGCCATATCCCAGGGCGCTCGCCCGTGCGAAGTGGTAGGCGAGCTGCCGTACTACCCGGGGCGAGTCAGTTCCGGACGACTGGAGTACCTCGCCGACCCGCGCGTGCAGCAGCGCCCGGCGGGACGGGTCCGTGAGGTCGAGGACTGCCTGCCGGGTCAGCATGTGGGGGAAGGTGACCCGGCCACGGGCGAGTTCTCCGGCGTCCACGAGACCGAACCGGGCTGCGGTGTCGATCGCCGCGAGCGCCTCACCCGCCTCTGCCTGGCAGGCCGCGACCAGGATATGCACGTCCCCGCCGTCGCCCAGCACCGCTGCGGTCTCCACCGCGTCGCGTTCGCCGGGTGCCAGCCGCGACAGGCGCCGTTCCAGGGTGTCCCGGATCGAGGCGGGGGCGCGGGCACTGAAGGCGCGCACTGGCCCCAGCCCGCCCTGGCCAGCCAGGTCACGCCAGAGCTCTCGCAGGAAGAACGGGTTTCCCCCGGTCTGATCCCGCAGCACGGTGGCATACTCGCGGGCCCGGCGCACCGCCAGGCCGCCCTCGGCCACCAGATATTGCGCCACTTCGTCGGTGCTCAGCCCCGGCAGGTCGAGACGCCGGACGCCGTCAAGCCGGTACAGGTCCGCGATCGCGTAGGTCAGGTCGCCGCTGCGGTCGGGGGCGGTGGTCCGGTGCGTGCACAGCAGCAGCAACCGGGACCGGGCCGAACGCTGTGTCACGTGATCGAGTAGCTGCAGCGTAGGAGCACCGGCCCAGTGCAGGTCCTCCAGGACGCACACCACGGGGCGGTCCTCACCGATGGAGTGCAGCAACGAGACCAGCGCGTCGAACAGCTCCCGCCGGTAGTCGCTGTCGTCACGAGGCGGGGCCTGCAGATCCGGCCGGTGCCGCCATACCAGTGGCGTCAGCCGCAGCAGTTCAGCAGCCGAATCCGGCAGGCAGGGGGCCAGCGCGCCCTCGGCCGTTCCGCCGAGCAGATGTTCGACGCACTCGACGAAGGGCTGGTAGGGAAGGCCGGGCTCGGGCGAACAGGTCCCTAGCAGCGCGACAGCGCCCTGGCGGTACAGTGCAGCGGCGATCTCGCCAGCGAGGCGTGACTTGCCCGCGCCCGGCTCGCCCCCGATGAAGATCAGCTGCCGCCCCCCGGCCCGGACGGCGGCCCATGCCTCCTCGGCCGCCGCAGTCTCGGCAACACGGCCGACGAAGGCCGGCGTGGCCGTCCCGGCCGCGCGGGTGGGGTAGGGCGGAGCCTCCCATGCCGCCATCACTCCACGCTAGTAGGAGCATGATCGGGCGTCGATAGTCAGAACTGGCTAGCAGGGCCGAGAGGACGTGCTACCAGGTCTGGTCATGACCTGGGCAGGCACCGCTTCTAGCGTTTGAGGCGTTCGGGCAGGTGGCCCGCATGCTGCCTGCCGCAGCTACCCAGGAGGGACGCCATGACGCTCAGCACCTCACTGCGGGACCGGGTCGCCGGGCCCGTCATCGCACCCGGCGAGACCGGGTACGAGGACGCCCGCCGCGTCTATAACTTCATGATCGACCGCCACCCCGCCGCCATCGTCCGCTGCACTAGTGCCCGCGACGTCCAGGCGGTCGTGGCACACGCCCGCGACAGCGGACGCGACCTAGCCGTCCGTGGCGGCGGGCACAGCGTGCCAGGGTTCGGCACCGCGGACGACGCCATCGTGGCGGACCTGTCGCCCATGACCCGGATCCAGGTCGACCCCCAGCGCCGCACGGCCCAGGCCGGGGGCGGGGCCACCTGGGGCATGATGAACGAGGCCACCGCCGCCTACGGGCTCGCCACCACCGGCGGCATCATCTCGACCACCGGGGTCGGCGGTCTGACCCTGGGCGGGGGGATCGGCTACCTCGCCCGGGCGCACGGCCTGTCCTGCGACAACCTGCTGTCAGCCGAAGTCGTCCTCGCCGATGGCCAGCCGGTGACGGCCAGCGAGACCGAGCATCCCGACCTGTTCTGGGCACTGCGCGGCGGCGGGGGCAACTTCGGCGTCGTCACCCAGTTCGAGTTCCGCGTCCACCCGGTCGGGGAGATCTACGGCGGGCCGATGCTCTTCGAGCTCGCCGACGCCGGGAGCATCTTGCGGCATTTCCGCGAGTTCATCGCCGACGCCCCGCGCCAGTACGGGGGTTTCCCCGCCTGGCAGATCGCGCCGCCGCTGCCCTTCGTCCCGCAGGACCGCGTAGGTGAGCCGTTCCTCGCCCTCGTGTCCTGCTGGACCGGCGATCACGACGAGGGAGCCCGGGTCCTGCGGGGATTCCGCGATATCGCGCAGCCGGTAGCCGAGCACGTCGGGCCGATGCCCTACCCCGCACTCAACTCGGCTTTCGACGCTCTCGTCCCCCGCGGCTTGCAGCATTACTGGAAGGCGGTGTTCGTCGGGGAACTCACCGATGAGGCGATCGCCGCTCACCTCGAGCACGGGCCGCGGGTGCCGGTGGTCAACTCCACGATGCACCTGTACCCGATCAACGGCGCCTGCCACGACGTCCCGGCGGACGCCACCGCGTTCGGCCACCGCGATGCGGACTATGCCTGCGTCATCGCCGGAATGTGGCCCGACCCGGCCGACAACGAGGCCAACACCCAGTGGGTCCGGGACTACTATGCCGCGCTGGCGCCGCACTCCCAGGCCGGCGGTTACACCAACTTCGCCTCCGCTGACGACCAGCAACGGGTCCGCGACAACTTCGGCACGGGATACCCGCGGCTCGCAGAAATCAAGCAGCGTTACGACCCGGGCAACCTCTTCCACCTCAACCAGAACATCACACCTACGGCCCGGTGAAGCGGCCAGCCATGTGACAGGCCGGGGGGCTGCTACCTAGTGTCCGCGCCCATATCGCGGCAGATCCCGGTCACCGCTGGAACCGGCCACTCCGGCGGTGACCGGAGCTCTCGCGGCAAAACGGCTGCGCAGTGCCGGGGAGGCCGGTGCGTGCGGGCCGAGGCCAGCCGCCAGCGCCGCTGGCGTGCGGGTCGGCACCCGCTTTCTTGCCACCATCGAAGCCGGCGCCCAGACATTAACGGTGCGTGACCGGCCCCNNCGGCCCCGGGTGCGGGCTGATGAGAAGCATCGCGGCGTCGTCGTGCAGATGGTGGCCGACGTGGCGGATGACGTCGTCGCGGAGGCGGTCCAGGGCGGCATCCTGATCCTGGCCGGCGACCAGGTCAGCGCAGTGGTCAAGGGGGTAGAACTGTCCTGACTTGTCGCGTGCTTCGCTGATCCCGTCGGTGTAGAAGAGCATCTGCTCCCCCCGGCTGAGATTGACTGTGCTGGTATCGCGCGGGCCGACGGCGAACTGGGCCAGGCCGAGTGGCAGGCCGGCCTCGGGGGGTTCGATGAACCGTGCTGCCCCGCCGCTAAGCAGCAGGGGCGGGGGGTGCCCGCAGTTGAGGATCTCGACCGCTGGCTCGCCATTGCGAATCTGAGCCAGGACGGCGGTCACGAACTCCTCGTCAGCCGACTGCCGCTGCAGGCTGAGCTCGATCCGCGCGGCAATCTCCGCCAAGCCGGGCGCGTCGTGGGCTGCCTCCCGGAACGCACCCAGCACCACCGCCGCAGTCTGCACCGCAGCCAGTCCCTTGCCCTGCACATCGGCGACGATCAGCCGCACCGCCTGCCCCGCCGCGATGACCTCGTACAGGTCACCGCCGATCCGGGCCGTAGCGGTGGCCGAGATGTAACGAACGGCCACCTCGACCGGGCCCACCAGGGCGGGTACCGGCCGTAGAAGGACCCGCTGCGCCGCCTCCGCGACGGCGCTCACGTCCGCAAGGTCCCGTTCCCGCCGGTGACGGCCCGCGCTGGCGATCGCCCCGGCAACGGTGACCCCGGCGATGGTGGCCAGGGCGATCACCGCTCGCCGGGAGTCCAGAAGATTGTCGTACACGGCCAGCAGCAGGCACAGAACCAGGGCCAGGCCACCCACTAGCACCGTGTGCGCCAGGCGCAGCGACACCGCCGCCAGCGCCGGGCCCAGCGACAGCAGCGGCAGGAAACCGAAACCCGGGCCAGCCAGAACGTCAACAGCTGCCACCGCCCCCATGATGGCAAACGGCAGCACGCCCAGCAGGACCTGCGCGCCCGCCCGCGGAGAGGGCTTCATCCCACCAGCCTCCGGCAGTACCAGTCCGCGGGGCGCCTGCAAACGGGCTGCCATCAGTGCCGTCCGGGTCCCCGCGCAGCAGCCTGTGTCCGCCCGGCCACCCAGCATTATGCCCTCCCCGCCGAGGCCGCCCGCCGTCCATCGTGGGCACCAGCCCAGGGCAGATGAACCTCAACTTGCCCATATCATTGCAGATGGCAACAGTAGCCTGGGTGCAGTTGCCCGGGACCGCAGGTACCGCCCAGGCCTGGAGCCGTCCAGTGCCAGCATGATCGCCGGAACGCTGCCGGTGAGTGAGTTCTTCTCCGAGGCGAACCTCGGGCGCATCCTCGCCGGAGCCGGGTGGCAGGCGATCCGGCGCGCGGCCGAACTGACGTCCGCGCTGGTGGGCGAGGTGCTGCGCGCTGCCCCGGCATGCGGGTGGTAGCGACCAGCCGGCACCGTCTCGGGCTGGCCGCCGAGCAGGTGCTGCCGCTGGACCCGCTCCCGGTGCCTGGCCTGGGAGCAGCGGAGCGGGCCGTGCTGACCCCGGCCGTGTGGCTGTTCACCGACCGGATACGGCGGGTGCGCCCCTCGTTCGGCACGAACTGGGTCGGCCGGTTACCGACGACTGGAATCCGCCCGGCCAGCAGCTCAGCGCTCGCGGCGGCGAGCATGCGGCTGCTGGCCATCACATG
>DPMS01000151.1 GCA_003541285.1 Actinomycetota bacterium | reverse complement strand
CCGAGCCGTTCACCTACCGGCCGGCGAGGGCCCTGTTCGCCGGGACGGGCCGCGAGGTGAAGGTGAACCTGGCGGTCCGCCGGACCCCGAAGCCGCACGTGGCGGTCAAGTACCTGGAGCCGGACTTCACCCGGCTGTTCCTGGACGGGCTGCGGGGTCTGGCGCCGGACGGCGGCCCGGACCCGGACTACCGGGGCCGTGAGCTGGCCCGCAACGCCGCGGTCGGGGCGCTGGCGCTGGCGACCGGGCTGCGGCTGCAGGAGTTCAGCTCCCTGCTGGCCTGGGAGATCCCGCCGCTGCCGTCCCGCCCGGCAGCGGTGCCGATCCCGTTCCCGGTCCCGGCTGCCATCGCCAAGGGCCGCAAGTTCCGCACGACCTGGATCTCCTACGGCGCCCTGGCGGCCGTGCACCATTACCTGGAGGTCGACCGGCCCGCGACCGTCGACGGCACAGGCTGGCGGCCGCCGGCGCGAGCGGGAGAGCCGCTGCTGGTGACCGGCCCGGACGAGCGGGGCGGCAAGGTCAACGGGGTCCGCCGCCGGTGGGACACCCTCGCTCCCGCCGAGCGCCGCCGGCTGGTCGCGCCCGGCGGCGGGACGTGCATCCTGGCGGCGAAGGTCGGCGGCGGCCCGTTCACCGCCTGGGCCTCGGTGTTCGAGCGCACCGCGAACCGGATCCGGGCCCGTCATGAGCCCAGGTTCCCCCATGTTTCCCCCCACCGCCTGCGCCATAGCTTTTCCATGCGCACCCTTGAGTACCTGGTCAGCGGGCACTACCGGCAGGCCGCCGAGGTGGCGAGGGCCACCGACCGCGGGGAGGGACCGGACGCGGCGCTGACGCTCTACCTGACCAAGGCCGACCCGCTGCTCGTCCTGCGTGACCTCCTGGGCCACTCCACGGTGCTGACCACGGAAAAATACCTGCACAAGCTGGACACGACGCGCATCTACCGGGAGGCCTACGAGTGCTCCGGCCTTCGTGACGGGCGGGCCTCGGACGCCGAGGCCCAGCGCGAGGCCGACGCCGAGTTCGACGACGGCCCGGACGGGACCGAGGCCTGATGCCCGCGACCGTGCAGGACGACCCGCCGGGGATCTGGTGCATGTTCAGCGACGGCAGCACCGCCCAGTTCGGCCTGGGCGGGGTTCCCTGCCCCGGGCTCGTCACGGACCTGCTGGCAGGCATGGCCGACCTCATCCACCCGCACGGCAGCGTCGATGCCGCAGGGTCGGCCAGCCAGTACGTCCAGGCGTTCCGCCAGATGGCGCGCAGGCTCTCAGCGGCCGGGTTCACCGGACGCGCGGCTGACCTGCGCAGGCCGCACCTGACCGAGTACTGGATGGGCACGTCGGGACCGATGGAGTCGTGCACCCGGCGGGCCCTGGCCGCCTTCGCCCGCACTGGCGGGGCTGTCGACCCCAGGGTGGCCGAGCTGGTGGCGGGCCGGAACTTCAACCCGCTGCCCTTCCGCAGGCCGCTGCCGCCCTATCGCGAGGCCGAGTGGGAGCGCCTGGCCGCTGCCTGCGCCGAGGCCGCCGGCGCCTCGTTCGCCGCCCATAAGGACGCGCTGGCCGCCGCCGCCCGGGGAGCCCACCCGGGCGAGGCCGGCTGGTCCCGCGAAAACCTCGCCTGGCTGCTTGCCCGGACAGGCCCCGTCGGGGCCGCCCGCTTCGCGGAGCTGGCCGGCTGCACCTACCATGCGGTCCTTGAGCAGGGCGGCTTCCACGAGGTGAGCGCGGACCTGTTCCCGTCGCTGGACGTGGTGATCTCCTACCGGCTGCTGTTCGGCGTCCACTCCGGCATCGTCCCTGACGGCATCGACGACCTGGCCATGAGCGACATCGACTGGGCCGGGGACGCCTCGGTCCTGCTGTCCTACGTCAAGCGCCGCACCGCCGCCGAGAGCCTGCACCTGCCCCGCCGGGCGGTCCGGCTGCTGGAGCAGTGGCTCGCGCACTCGGCGCTGCTGCGCAGCCTGGCCGGCCCGGGCGACCGCGAGCGGCTATGGCTGGGCACCTTCCGGCCCGGCGGCAGGGCGCTGATCACGGGGATCAACCGCACCGCGGTCCAGCGCTGGGCGCAGCGCCATGACGTGACCAGCGACGACGGCGAGCCGCTGAAGGTCCACCGGTCCCGGATCCGGACCACGCACCTGTCCCTGCGCGACAAGAGCGCATGGGCGGGCCGGGGCCGGGCGACCATCGACCCCAACCACAGCCCCGAGGTGGAGGGCGACCACTACCTGACCGCGGCCACCCCCGCCCAGCAGCAGGCCGTCGAGGCCGTCGAGGCCATCGTCGCCGACGCCCAGCACGACCTGATCCGGAGGACTCGCCCGCCGGCCGTCCTGACCGGGGACGACGCGGCCGGCCTCGCCCGCGGCTACCCCGGGCTGGTCGCCGGCCTCGGGCTGGACGACACGGTGCTCGCCGAGCTCGCCGGCGGCCAGCGCGACGTGTTCACCGCGGCCTGCGTCGACCAGCTGTCGGGCCTGCACGGGCCGAAGGGCCAGCCCTGTCCCGCACGGCCCTGGGTCTGCCTGCTCTGCCCGCTGGCGATCTTCGCTCCCCGCCACGCCGCCAGCCTGCTGCGGCTGAAGGCGTTCTTCTCCCGGCAGTGGCAGCAGATGCCCTCCACCCAGTTCATGGCCGTCTTCGGCCCCTACTCCCAGCGCGTCGGCCAGGTGCTCGACCGCTACGACCCCGCCGTCCTGGACCAGGCAGCCCGCCACGTCGCCGGCGACGACAGCGAGATCCCGCTGCGACCCGAGGAGCGCACCCGATGACCGCCGTCCTTCCTGCTCTCGCCCTGCCCGCGGGCGGGTCGCCGTTCGCCGGCGCCGACGTCTGCCGGCACGCCGGCCTCACGCTCCCGCCCGGAACCCGCAGGCCGGGCTTCGACGACGACCTCTGGGACTTCACCGACGTGACCGGGCTGCCCGCCTCGATGCCCCTCGCGGTCCGCCGGTTCGACTTCACCCTGGTCACCAGCCCGCGATGGCGGACCGTCGCCAAGGAGCTGATCTTCGCGATGCTGGCCCCGAGGCACGAGGCGGTGGCGCTGCTCCCGCGGGCGGCCCGCATCCCGGTGCACCTCCGCACCGCCTACGCCCGCCTGGGCGAGGCCTCGCGGTTCCTGAACTGGCTCGCCGGCCAGGGCGTTTCCAGCCTGGGCGAGGTCGGCAGCCATCACTGCGAGACATACCTCTTCCACCGCCGTCACGTCCTCGACGAGCACGGAACCGTGGTCGGCGAACGCAGCCCGGGCACCCGCCGGCGCGCCGCCCAGGTCATCATCGACCTGCTCAACTACGGCGAGCTGTTCACAGCCGACCGCCCGGACCCCAGCCTGCGGCCCTGGGGAGGGGCCACCGCTACCGCGGTCGCGGAGATGCCCTCCGGGCGGGGCATGAACAAGACCCCGCCGCTCAGCGATGACATCCTGCGGCCCATGCTGGCCGCGGCCCTCTACCTCACCGCCGCTGTCGGCCCGCACGCCGCCATCCTGAACCAGCAAGTCAGGGAGGCAGACCAGCAGTGGGGCCGCAGCGCCCCCGGCGAGTTCGCCAGGACGTCCCGCGCGCCTGCCGCCGAGATCACCCGGCTGCTCGACCGCCACCGTCACGACGGCGTCCCGCTGCCCATGCTCCCCGGCTACCTGGTCACGGAACGGCTCGCCGCCGGCTGGGCGCCAGGTGACCCCCTGCTCGCAGTCGGGCTGAACACGCTGGCCCGCCAGGCCGGCATCAGCCAGTTCAGCCTCCAGTGGCTCACCGAGCTCCGGGGCCCCATCGAGGCGGCCGTGTCGGAAGTCGGCGTCCAGGAGATGTTCGCCCGCGACGCGGCGCTCATCGGCCGCGCTGACGGCCAGGGCCAGGTGCCCTGGACCCCGCCCCTGCACCGCCTCCAGGCCGTCGCGCTTGTCGGCGTCGCGCGCACCGCGGCGGCGGCCGTGATCGCCGCGGTCTCGGGAATGCGGGCCTGCGAGCTGATGGAGCTGCAGGTCGGCTGCCGGCTCCCGCTCGAGGAGCCCTTGCCGGGCCTGGCCCGCTACCGGCTGGCCGGCAAGCTCGTCAAGGGCCAGCCACTCGGCGGCACCCGCGACGAGTGGGTCGTCATCGAGCCCGCCTACCAGGCAGCAGGACTCGCCGGGCAGCTCCGCGACGCCCCTGCCGACGGCGACCTCCTCTTCGGCCGCATCGCCTTCAACATCCGCTACAAATGGTTCCGGAACTGGGTGAACGGGCCCTCCGGCCAGCGGCTCGGCCTTGAGCCCATCCCCGATTACCCCGTGAGCCTCCGGGCCCTGCGCAGAACGCTGGCGATCGAGCTCGCCTACCGGCCCGGCGGCGTCCTCGCAGCAAAGTTCCAGCTCAAGCACATCGCCGCGGCCACCACGGAAGGCTACGCGTCCCGCCCGGGTGGCGCCCAGGCCGAGCTGCTCGCCGAAGTCAACCAGCATGAGAGCGAACGCAACCTCGCCCTGCTCTGGGACGAGTTCCGGAACTACCAGAACGGCATCATGCCCGCCCGCCCCGGCGCCCGCGAGCTGACGGACTTCTTCGCTCACGTCGATGAGAAGCTAGATCCTGCCGAGGCCCCAGCAGCGAAAGTACAACGTAACGACCGGGAAATCCGCAGCCTCCTCACCAAGCGCGCCAGCGTGCTGCATCTCGGCACCGCGAACTACTGCTGGTTCACCGACCCGTCCCGGGCCCTTTGCCTCCGGCTCGCCGGCGACCAGGCCGGCGACAAGCCCCTCATCGGAATGTGCGACTCAGCCCGCTGCCCGCAGGCCACCCACCATCCCTGCCACCGGCCCGTCTGGGCCGAGCACACCGAGAGCACCAAGACGTTCCTCGGCCAGCTCGGCCGGCCTCAGAAGACCGAAAGAAAGCGGCTGGAAGCCGAGTACGACCGTGCTGTCCGCGTCCTGGCGCGAATCGACGAGGCCGCAGCCAGCGGAGAAGCGGAATGAGGCTCAGCAGGCAGCAGCTCGCCGACAACGAGGCGAAGATCCGGGCGGCCATGACCCGGCTGCTGAACGGGGACATCCCACCCGGCGGGAAATGCGACATCAAGACCCTCGCCGGCACGGCCGACGTCGACCGCACCGCCTTCTACGGCAGCCGCCCCTACGCCCACCTGCGCACCGAGTTCGAGCAGCGGCTCAAAGAACTCCTGAACGCCGGCGAACGGCCCGACCCACGCGACGCCCAGATCATCCGGCTCAAAGACGAGGTCACCCGCCTGAAGGAGCGGCTCAGCAAGTCAGACACCGCGATCAGCGAACTCGCTGGATTCCGCGACCAGGCCCTGGCCCGGATCGCGGCCCAGCACGACGAGATCACACAGCTGCGCCAGGAAGCCCACCGGGCAGCCAGCGTCCGCCGGCTGCCGGTCCCAGCCGCCAAGGAGCAGAACCTGCCATGACGATATGACGTCCGTCACACCCGAGACCGGAAATCGCCACACGACGCGTCGCTACCAGCGCGAAAGTCCCGCACTCGAATCGGCCAGGCAGAATCGCTACACAGATCTTCTGCACACGGCGAGTGCGGAAAGAAGGCACNNGCACGGTTTCCGGCACATTCTTTCTGCTTTGTTTCCGTGTGGCATTGGAGCATCCGAGAACGTGGACCTACGGCCGGCACAGTCTGCCCACCTTCTCCTCGTTGCTGCTCTTCGCGCCGCCTGAAACGGGCCCGCACCTCGTTCGAATACCCCCGCTCCTGGCGGGCATCGAAACGACACACTGCGGCTACGCCGGCGCCACTGGGGCCACCGTCCTTCGCGGAGAATCGCCACACGAACACGACTGCACACGGTGAGTGCGGACAGAAGGCATGCTCACGCCGTCGAGCTGGTCGCCGAGGGCGTGCCGGTGAACGTCATCTCCCGCCAGCCCGGGCACGCCAACAGCTCAGTGACCGCCCGCTACCTTGACCACGTTGCCCCAGCGTCGGTGAGCGAGACGATGCGTCGGCGCACCGGGAGCGAACCGGGGCCGGCGCCGCGTGCGCGTACCTCCGGTCAGCAGTAGACGCTGCTGCTGCGGTCGCGTGTCAGGCGCTGACGAGTGGCCGCACTTCCACGCTCTCGTCGGTGTCTACCTGGTAAATCACCACGTCGTTCTCTCCGCGGCTGTCGTCCCAGCCGTGAGTGGCCGCGCCAGTGGCGTGGATCGCAGTGCGGATGCAGCTCAGACCAACCTTGAGCGCCTCTTCGAGGCTGGGTGCGTCTACGGTGACCGCAAACTCTGCGGTGTCGTCCGTGGCGTCGGAATCTGCGGAGAAGTCGAGCAGGTCGCTCTTGCAGGCGTCGAGCTTCGCCAACTCCTCAACCACCCGGTCGATGTTGTCACCGAGGTCCCCGGTGTACCCGATCACCTGGACCGGGACATTCACCCAGAACTTCATTGCGCCGCCTCCTCCGCCGCTGCCCTGCCACAGCGTTCCCCCCGGATCACCAGCACCCCGTGCCCTGAAGTTTCTGCCGTTTTTCCTGCTCGTACCTTGGGTTCGACGGTGTCAGATGTACCCACGTTTGGTGCTTCCCGCACGGACACCGGAGCCTGTAGTAAGCCGCCTTCTTGTCGACTCGCCAGCCCCTGCGTTCCGCCTCCGCAAGGAGCGCCTCCAGCTCCTTGACCTTGTGCCTTGGCCTGCTCATCGATTGCATTCCGCTGATTCGAGTGTACGTACGCGCCATCGTGTCGGCTAGGGCGCTGGAGTCCACGACGGTACATGGGAGGTAGACGCGCATGTGGGCGGTTAGGTTCAGGCGTGGCCACCCGTTACAGGATGGTCACCGGCCGGTGATCTGACGACGGCGCGGAGTTCTTCCACGCGGATCGGTTCTCGATCGCGCGCAGCGCAGGCTCCGGGTCGCTGAGCAGCTCGCCTGTCTGCGGGTGCACGATCACCTGCCCCGCGTGTGTGAGGAAGTGCGGCTGGTCGAGGATCTCCACTAGCCGCCGGGTGATCTCGTCCAGGTCCATCCGGGCGGGCAGGGTGGCACGGTCACCGATCAGGGGCGAGATGGGCACCGATTCCTCGGCTGCTGAGTCGTCGATCCGGAGGGTGGCGAGGATGTCGGCGCGGGTGACCAGGTGCCGGCTGCCGTACCGCAGGACCGGGCACGGGAACTGGCCGGCTTTGGCGAGCTCGTACGACTTGCTCCGGCCGAGGCCGAGCGCGCGGCCCGCGGTCACCAGGTCTGGTGTGCGCGCATCCGGGGTGGGTCGTGTCGCCGAGCTGGATGGGCACCGGGTCGAGTGGCAGGCCACAGTCGGGGCAGAGTTCCAGCGGCGGTGGGGTGTGCAGGTGTGCATCGTCTGCCGACGGGTGGGAGGGGGGAACAGGTATCAGGCCTCGCGCACCTGGGACGCTTCCACCATTTCCCCCACCCTCCCGACCCTCGCATCGTCTACACACCTGCACACCCCCGTGCAGTCGCAGGCCTGAACTGCGGATTCGTCTGATGAGAGATGTGTGCACGGGCCTGTGCAGTAGGAACCCGCGGTCCCGCGCTGTCTGCAGCCGCCTGGTCGCAGCCGACCGCTCGATTTTCGGGGCGGCGAGGACGGCAGCCACGGTCACGCCACCGCGGCAGGTGCCATCGTCGGCCAGCTTCCTGACGGTCTCGACGGTCTGCCGGACCGTGCTCAAGCCGTCATGGCTGGGCCTGCGGTGGCTCAGGGTTGTGGTGCGGGGAGCCGGGCTGGCCGGTTGCGGCGGCCTGTGAGTGGTTCGGGTGGCTGGGCGGCGAGTTCGGCTGATTGCTTGAGGATTCTGGCGAGCAGGTCGAGGAGCTGGGTTTGTTCTTCTGTGGATAGCCCGGACATGGTACGCCGTTCGAGTTCGCGGATGCCGGGGAGCAGCTGGTCGGCGGTGGCCTGGCCTTCGGGGGTGATCTGGACCAGGACGCTGCGGCGGTCTTCGGGGTTGGGGGTGCGGCGGATCCAGCCGCGGTGTTCGAGGAGGTCGAGGGTGGAGGTCATGGTGGCTGAGGCGACCAGCAGCCGTTCGCTGATTTCTGAGGGGGTGAGCGGCTGGCTGGCTCCGTCGAGCACGGCCAGTGCTGTCGCGGCGGCGTGGGGCATGCCGAAGGTGTGGGCGATGCGTCGCTCTAGTTCGCTCAGGAGTGCCTGGCCGGCGCGGACCAGGGTGGCGTGGGCTTCGGTGCTGGTGGCGTCCCCGTCGGGGTATTCCTGCCCGAAGTCGGGGTCGACCGTGACCACGCCGAGCGAAGCCCTGCCGGCGGGGTCACCGCGGCGCCCCCGCCGGCGTGGCCTCGGTGTGGCTGGTTCAGGCACTGGCGAAGATCTCGATCCGCGGGGGACCGTCGACCCCGGCGCGCTGCATGCCCTCGGCGAGCCCGGGGTCGCCGGCGAAGGCGCCCGCCTGCTCGACGGTCGGGAAGTCGTGGGTGACCAGCAGGTCGTTGACGTCCTCAGGCAGGCGCAGCACGCGCTTGGCGGTGCAGCCATGCTTGGCGCGCAGGGGCTCAAGTTCGTCGTAGACCGCCCGCCACTTGGCGTAGTCGGCGACGTGGTGGCGGACGACCAGTGTTGCGCTCATGGGGTGCTCCTTCCGTGAGCAGACTATCTGCTTAGTGAGGAGAGTACAAGACAGATGTCTCCGAGACAAGACATCTAATACGAAGGTGAGAATTAAATTCTGAAGGTTCCTGCTAGCGGCTGACGACGAACCGGGATTCCACGGCGGCCAGCCCGCTCGCGCCGCGTACGTCGCGTGAGAGCGCGAGCACGTAACCCCTGGGGTGGCGGATCCGGCCCGGCGCCTGGCTGCGGCGAGCGCGTCATCCTCCAGCGGCACCGGGAGCCTGATCTCAGATGCGCTGGCCCGCGCCAGGGCGCAGCCGCCGCACCCTGAGGCGCGGCTGCCATCCCTGGCGGCCCCGTGCTGACCAGGAGGTCTCTGCCCTGCAGGCAACTTGCCCCGGGTGAAGGAAGCGCGCCTGAGTGCCGGGCGGCGTCCGGATCTGGGCTCGGTGCATCCGCCGCGACGACGCTTGCTCTTGAGTGAGATAGTTGTTGCCGAGTCAGATATCTTGCCACGGAGACAACTATCTCGTAGCCTTGGCACAGGGGGAGCGGTCATCCCCCGCACCACAGGCCGAAGGAGAAAGGAGCGACGTCATGGGAACGATCGCAGTAGTGGGTGCCACCGGGACCATCGGGAGCCGCGTCGTCAGCGCCCTGGCAGCGGCGGGAGAAGAGGTGCGGGCGATCGCCCGCCGGCCGGCGGGCGCCGGTGAGCACGTGCAGGTGCACGTGGCGGACCTGACCGATGCTGACGCGGCGATCGCCGCCCTCGACGGGGCCTCAGCCGTCTACCTCACCCCCCCGCTGGGCGGAGACGACCCGGCCGGGCTGGAACGCGCCGTCTGCTCCAACGTGATCGAGGCTGCCGTCAAGCAGGGCACCGGGCACGTGGTGATGCACACCGCGGTCCGCGCGGACCGCGGTGACACCGGCGCCCGCCTCCTGGACAACAAGACCCCGATCGAGCAGGCACTGGCGGCCAGCGGCACCGGCTACACGATCCTGCGGCCCGCCTGGTTCCTGCAGAACCTGTGGATGGCCCGCGGCTACCTCGAGCAGGGGGTCGTCAGCATGCCCTGGCCCGCGGACATGGCCTGGGCGGCCACCGACGTCAACGACATAGTCCGGGCGGCAGTCCGCTTCCTGAGCCAGGGACCCGCCAACCGCGGGTTCGACGTCCACGTCCCCGGTGGCATCACCGGCCAGCAGATCGCGGAAGCGGCGGCCAGGGTCCTGGGCCGCGACGTCGCCTACCAGATGGCGGACGTGCCGGCCCGCGACTACGTCGAACCGTTCCCGATCTCACCGATCCACAAGGACCTGTACGCGGAACTGTTCGACTACTTCAAGGCCACGACCTACCACGGTGACCCGCAACCCATCACAGAAGCACTGCCCGGATTCCGGATCAGCGGCGTGGAGGACTTCCTCCGCAACGAGCTATTCGCCGGAAACTAAGCCCACCGGCCAGTGAAAGGCGGCTTCCGGCCAGCCCTCCCCATCCCGGTGGCGGCGCCCGCCGCCACCGGGACAACCACACCCGGCAACCAGAACAACCAGGCCGCAGCCCTGGTCTGGGACAGGCCAGTCAGGGCCCGGCCATGCCCTCACAGCCGTGGGCGCAGGCCTGCACAGACGGCGCTTCCCGCGGCCGCAGCTTCGTTGAGCGAGAAAGGGAGAGAGATGAGCACGACAGTGGACCCGGAACACATCATGCAGATCGGTATGGGGTTCATGGCCTCGAAGACGCTGCTGTCAGCGGTCGAGTTTGAGGTGTTCTCCGTCATCGGCTCAGGATCGGCGACCGCGAAGGAACTCGAGCCGGCGATCGGACTGCACGGGCGCGGTTCGATCGACTTCCTCGACGCCCTGGCCTCGCTCGGGCTGCTTGAGCGAGACGGCTCCGGTCCCACGGCCAGTTACCGCAACACCCCTGACACGGCGGTCTTCCTCGACAAGGCCAGCCCCGCGTATCTGGGTGGCATCCTCGAGATGGCGAGCTTGCGCCTCTACAGGTTCTGGGCCGACCTGAGCGAAGCGCTGAAGACCGGACGCCCCCAAAACGAAGCGAAGTCCGGGGGAGACTTCTTCACCGAGCTCTACGGGGACGAGCAGCGCCTCGAGACATTCCTGTCGGCCATGCAAGGCCTGCAGGCCGGAAATCACCATGCGCTGCTCGAGCGCATCGACCTGTCGAATGTGGCCTCGCTGTGCGACATCGGCGGGGCGAACCNNCCTCCCGCCCGTGGCACCGGTCGCGACCCGCCACCTCACCAAAGCCGGCCTGAAGGGACGCGTGCGTGTCCTCAGCGGCGACTTCTTCGAAGACCCATGGCCGCAAGCCGAAGTCCTCGTCCTCGGCAACATCCTCCACGACTGGGGCGCCGGGCAGAAGCGAGCCCTCATCCAGCAGGCCTGCCGCGCACTTCCGCCGGGCGGCCGGCTCATCGCGATCGAGAACGTCATCGACCCGGACCGCCGGCACAACAGCTTCGGCCTGCTGATGTCGCTGAACATGCTGATCGAGACCGAGGCAGGGTTCG
Source organism: Actinomycetota bacterium (assembly GCA_003541285.1). GTDB lineage: Bacteria > Actinomycetota > Actinomycetes > Streptosporangiales > Streptosporangiaceae > UBA9676. The sequence continues at coordinate 464 of DPMS01000151.1, read as the reverse complement.
ACTACACCGGCGCGGACTTCAACGACTGGTGCACCGAAGCGGGATTCAGCAAAACTGAGGTCGTGCCACTCGCAGGACCGGGCAGCGCAGCGATTGCGTACAAGTAAGTCACCGGGCGGGCGGAAAGAGCGAACCCCCGCCCCCAGCTCGTCTGGATCCTCGCGGCCAAACACGGGCCCTGACATGACAGCAGAACAAAAATCAGGCCGATGCGCCATTCACCCGGGGAGGCACCCGTGCCGGCATTCGCAAGCGAGCAGTTCCATGCCATCACCAGCGCCAAACCACAGTGCGTCTGGAACGCGCTGACCGCCACCGGATTCCCCCTGGACTACCTGCACGGGATGACAGTGGAGTCTGACTGGCGGCCAGGCGCCGGGGTGACGATGGTGCTCACCGATCAATGGCGCCTGACAGGCGAGGTCTTGGCCGCCGAGCAGCCACACCGGCTGTCCTACACACTC
>DPMS01000830.1 GCA_003541285.1 Actinomycetota bacterium | reverse complement strand
CCCATGACCCAGTCCTTAGCGGAGAACACACAGCTCCCCTGGGCGGCAAGACACGCTGGGCCCGGTAGGCAGCACGCTCATGCCGCCGGGAGCGTTGGTTGTTGCGGGGTTGTTCTACGGCAGCGAATCGAGGATGGCGTCGTGGGGCCACTGATCGTTGAGGACCCGCGACAGTTGCGGGTCAGGGCTCGCCGAACAGTAGGGGGTCTGCCCGGGGTCGCGCACGGCCAGGCTCACTGGGGCGGCGAGCAGCCCCCAGGGCTGGATCGAGTTGGCCAGCGCGCCATCCAGGCGCAGATCCTGGTATGCGGGTTCCCACCAGACAGCAAGAGCACGCTGCAGATCGCGGGGATCGACCGCGACCCACAGCCCGTAGGTCACGGTGTGCCCGCCGGTCAAACTGATCGGGAGCAGGGCTCGGACAAAAGCCCCGACGGAAGGGACCTGCATCATCACCGACGTCAGCGGACTGTCGTGGCTGAGCCACGACCCAGGCGTCTTCTCCTGCCTGGGGACGGCCAGCACGGGCTCCGGCAGCCGGAAACGGACGTGCCGGTCATGGGCTTGCACCGGCCGTCCGCACATCTCACACTGCTGCGCAGCCACAGCACCATCCTGGCAGCGGAATGCGCGCTCATGCCGCATGGCGTGGTGGGTGTCCGCCTGCGGTCAGCGCGCCGGGTGGTTGCGGGATGATTCTGATCGAGAGGCGTGTTGATAGCAAAGGACACGACATGTCGTGTTGTTGGGGTAGGCCTGGGTTCTTGACGGGCTCCGGGCCTTGAGAGGTGAGCATGATGACCGGCTGGTACCCGGAGCGGGCGCTGGACAGGCCGGCCAAGGCCATGATCGCCGTGACGATGCTCGCGCTGCTGCTGGTGGCGGCCGTGCCGGTGTCCCTGCTGGCCGCAGTGGTCATGATGATGCTGGGATACGTCGTGGGCGGGCTGGCGCTGTTCGGCGGCTCGGTCCTCGCCGCCGCCATAGCTGTCGCGCTCGCGGGCATGAGCGGGATGCGGCACCTGCGCAAGCTGCTGTCTGGCAGCTTGCGCGTCGTGCGGCTGGACGGCAGCCAGTACACCGACGTCGCTGAGCCAGAGGGCAGCGGCTACACCAACGTTGTGCAGCTGGACCGCAGCGAGTACACCGAAGTAAGTTCGCTGACCTGGCCTCCCGCTTATTGCGTGCATTCGGGCCGGATATCCGGCGGTGGGTCCGGCTGGTGGCCGCAACGGTGAACTGGCCCGGGTTCCGGCGGCCGCTGGCGCGGGCCGCTGGCGTGCTGCCGCCGGTGGAGTTCGCCGGTGGCGCGGTAGGGCGCCCAGGAAAGACCGGCCGCCGGCTGGCTGATCTTGAACCGATCTGGCAATACACGGCTCCCGGCGGACCGCGGGAGATCTGTGACGCGTACCAGATCCTGCGCCCTTTCCGGCCAACAGGCAGACGACATCAGCGTGCATGCTATGGCCCAGTGCGGGGCAGAGAACATCCGGTCTATGCCGCCGACGACGTGATCTGTGAGGGCTGGCGGACGACAGATGGACCGCTTCGGTCTTGCCCGCCAGCGCCACGGCAGCAGGCAGCAGAACGCCAGCCGGCCAGGTGCCTCCCGCCGCCGAGGACGCCGACGCCCCGGAAACACCGCGGCAAGACAGCGGCGAGCCAGTCGCCAAGGTGATCCCGCTGGGAATCTTCAACGCCCACGAGGAAGCGAAGAAACACTGGTGAGTGCACCCGCCGCCACCGCCGTCCCCGCCGACGACACCGACGATGAGTCCCGGCACCGGCAACTCACCGTCCTGGCCGGCTGGCGGCGCTTCGTCGATGAGGAGCCGGCCCCGCCGGAACTGCTGCCCGACCCGCAGTGGCGCCGACTCGACGGCGCCGGGCGACTGTCTTATGACGAGGCGCGGCTCAACCACCACTCCCGGCTGCTGGTCGTCGCGACCCCGGTCATCCGCAAGGTCATCACCGAGGGACGCCGGCTGTCCTACCTCAACCGCAACGCCGACTCCGGCCGGTGCGGCCTGATCCTGTCCGGCCCGGCCCGCACCGGCAAGACCACCGCGATCACCCAGCTCGGCAAGACCCTCGAGGTCATCCACCGCCAGCGCCACCCCCACGCCGGAAACGACATCCCGGTCATCTACATCACCGTCCCGCCCGCCGCGACCGCCAAGATGATCGCCGTCGAGTTCGCCCGCTTCCTCGGCCTGCCCGTCATCCGCCGGGCGAACCTGACCGACATCGTCGAGGCCGTCTACGGAGTCTGCACCGACACCCGCACCGAGCTGGTCGCGGTCGACGAGACCCACAACGTCAGCCTCGCCACCCGCCCCGGCGCCGAGGCATCGGACATGCTCAAGTACTTCTCCGCTCGTTATCCCCGCCACCTTCGTCTACGCCGGCATCGACGTCGAGCGCAACGGGCTGCTGTCCGGGACCCGCGGCGAGCAGATCGCCGGGCACTTCGGCATGGTCAGGACCAGCGCGTTCCCCCGCGGCGAGTACTGGACCGGGCTGATCTCCGCCCTGGAAGACAGCCTCCGCCTGCACCGCCACCAGACCGGTGCCCTTACCGGGCTCGAAGAGTACCTGCACCGCCGCACCGGCGGCATGATCGGCAGCCTGCTCCGCCTCATCCGCGGCGCCGCGATCCAGGCCATCCTCGACGGCACCGAGAAGATCACCCGCACCGCCCTCGACTCCATCGGCATCGACATCGCATCCGAGACCGCCGGCACCGGCCGGCGCCGACCCGGAGCACCCCGTGGTGACACCTGACGACGGGCCGCTCCCGCCGCCACCACATCCACCGCCGCATGGTCCGCCAGGCACTCGCCGACCCCACCGGGCCGCCGCCGCGCAAACGGGGAACCCGGCCAGCACCCGCTATCGGCCCCATCCAGGATGTCCTGGACAAACTCGCCGACGAACCCCTCACCGTCTGGGAGATCTGGACCACCGTGACCGGCCAGCATGACTCCGACGCCTCATACGCGGCGGTCAGGGACTACATCCGGAGCCGCCATCTTGCAGGGCAATTGCAGGAAACGGAGACAGGCGGGCAGCACGAGCTCGGGCTCTAGCTGCAGTTGAGCATGCGCCCGGACGGCGTCGGTCCGGGCAGTTGAGTATTTCGGTGCCGAGTCAGCGTTTACGTTGCCTGGCCGGGGCCGCGTCTCGTCAGCATATGTTGACATCTTCCATGCCGTCAGCATACGCTGACGGCATGGAGCCTGTGCGCGACATCGCCGAGGATGCCGCCAGCACCGACCCCGACGTTGGCCTTCGCTCGGTGGCCGCCCTGCGGGCGCTCACTGAGCGGCTGGAGATCCTCCAGGTCGACAACGCCCGCAGGCTCGGGTGGTCCTGGCAGCAGATCGCAGAGCGGCTCGGCGTCACCAAGCAGACCGTGCACCGCAAGCACGGCAAGCGGACCGGAGGGCAACAGTGACCGAGCACATCATGACCCGGGACGCCGGCGCCATCTCGATCCGGGCGTATGAGCACGCCACCCGGCTCGGGCATCCCTACCTCGGAGGGGAGCACTACCTGCTCGCGCTGGCCGCCGCCGCCCATCCGGCCGGCGCTGTCCTGCGCGAGCACGGCGTCACGCCCGAGCGCGTCGAGGCGGAGATCATCCGCCTTTCCGGAGCCGGCCTGTTCGGCGCCCTGGACCGGAAGGCGCTGGCCACGGCTGGGATCGACGTCGACGCCGTGCGCGCCATGGCCGAGGCGTCCTTCGGCCGCGCGGCCCTCGCGCGAGCGGCCCGGGACGTTCACCGGGGACCGGGCCGGTTCAGCCCGCGCCGCCGCTCCGGCGCTACGCGGGACGGGGTCTTCCTGCCGCACGGCCCCGGCGTCAACCGTGCCCTCGTGGCTGCCCGCCGTGAGGCTGCGGCCCGGCACACCGCCCAGGCGGATGTCGAGCACCTCGCACTGGGCATCCTCGCCGTCAGCGAGGGACTTGTGCCCTCGATCCTGTCGCGGCTCGGCACATCCGGGCCAGCACTGAGCGCCGCGATCCTGGACCGCTACCCGCCCGCAAGCTGACCCGCCGGTCACTGGCTGGCCCCGCAGCGGGCCGCCTTAATTGAGACCCGAGCCCTAATGGCCCGATTTAAGTGAGACAGGGCCGGCTTAGC
>DPMS01000290.1 GCA_003541285.1 Actinomycetota bacterium | reverse complement strand
GCCGCCAGTCCGGCATGTGGGTCCTTGACCAGTTCACCCGCTGGCAGGCGATGAACTGGGACTACTCGGGCCGCCTCCAGAAGGCCCAGATGGACGTCACCGAACTGACCGCGGACCTGGACTTCAGGCTCACGACCTGACCGGGGCAGCATGCGCCCTAGTCGGCCAATTCCTCGACGGGCTTCACCCCGGCGGTTCCGCGCCGCAGCCGCCAGTACAGAGCGGCGGCATACCAGAGCAGTGCCAGGACGAACCCGTACAGGATGAACTTGTCGGAGCCGTGGAAGATCGCGGGAACCGACAAGATGATCATTACGGCGACGGTGTAGACGAGGACGAAGCCGATGACCGGCCACGCCCAGCGGCCCAGGTTGAACAGGCCGGGGATACTGTCGGTCGTCCGCCGCTTGACCGCGTAAGCCAGCGTGATCAGGAAGTAGATGATGTACGGGATGATCGCGGTCGCGCCCACCAGGGTGCCGTAGGCGCTGGTCTGGAAGTACCCGTAGATCATCACGCCGAGGTCGATCACCCCGAACACCAGCAGGGCCACGACCGGCGTCTGGGTGCGCTGGTTGACCCGGCGCAGGAAACCGGACAGCGGCAGCATGTTGTCGCGGGCCAGTGAGTAGGCCAGCCGTGCCTGAGCGCCGGAGCCGACGACCAGGATGGCGAACATCGAGAAGATGACAAACGCGATGAAGGTCGTGACCAGCCACGACGGCAGCCAGTAGCCGGCGATTGCCAGCAGCGGGGTGCCGGTTCCCTCGACCGCCTTGATGGACGGGATGGCGATCGTGAACCCGATCAGCGCGATCATCCCGAGGATCACCGAACCCACGACAGCGCCGATCACGCTGCGGGGCACGCTCCGGCGCGGGTCCACCGCGTCCTCTGACATGTCGGCGGACAATTCGAAGCCCACCAGTGTGAACGCGCCCAGCATCGAGGCCAGGGCGAACGAGTAGAGCAGCGGGCTCCCGCCGGGGCTGGTGGTGCTGGTGAGTATCGATGCGCCGTAGGGCGTCGGCTTGGCGTGCCCGGCCCAGAGTGCGAAGAGCAGCACGCCGAACACGACCGTGCCGATGATCTCCGTGAACACGGCGACGTTGTTCACCCTTGCCGCCACCTGCACGCTGATGATGTTGACGATCACCGGCAGGATCATCAGCATGATCGCCACCGCCAGGACCAGGTGAGCATTGCTGGCCGGGTCGATACCGAACTCGCTGACCAGCAGCGGGGACGCGCCCAGCAGCATGATCGCCCCGCCGCCGACGGTCATGTAGAGCAGGCCGGCGAACCCGACGAACCATCCGTAGGTCGGGTTCACCAGCCGTGCGCTCCACTGGTAGGCGTACCCGGCGAGCGGTATCCGGGTGCCCAGTTCGGCGACGATGAACGCGATCATCAGGTTCCCGGCCCCCACCACCGGCCAGGTCCATATCGATGCCGGGCCCCAGTTCGCCAGGCCGAAGCCGTAGTTCAGGAAGATCCCGGTGGTGATCGAGATGATCGAGAACGCGATCGCGAACATCGAGAAGAAGCGAAGTGAGCGCCGCAACTCGGGCTTGTAACCCACCCGGGCCAGGATCGCCTCCTCCGTACCGGCCGTGTCCGCAGAGATCACGCCAGCCGACCCGGCCGGCCTGGCCGCCTCTCCCGCTGTGCTTGTCATCGGTGACCCCTCCTCGCGTTAGCTGTGATGCGACAGATCGTGGCCAGCAAGGCTGCCCAGCCGTTTGCGGACAGCGGCGAATGCCCCGTCGGTGGCCGCCAGGACCAGCGCGATGTCGTCGCCGGTGGTCGCGGCCGACACGAACCAGTTGTGCCGGGGATGAATGAACGCGCCCCGGCGCAGCGCCTGTGCGGCGAACTCGCTTGCCAGGGCATGCTGGCGGTCCCCGGCAAAGGTCAGGTAGGGCATCTGCACGGGCCCGGTGTAGCTGACGTCGAACCCCCAGGCCGCCGCCTGGCCGAGGATGCCATCCCTGATGGCGGTGCCGGCCCGCTCCATCACCGTGACCGCGTCCAGGGCGCGCAGCGCCCCGATCGTGGCCACCGCGGCGGCCATCGGCACCGATGAGAACCAGAACGAGCCGGTCACGAAAATCTGCTCCGCGCCGTCCCGGAACGAGTCACTGCCGAGCACGGCGGCGATCGGGTGGCCGTTCGCGACCGCCTTGCTCCACGCCGACAAGTCGGGTGCCACCCCCAGCGGCTCCCAGCTGGAGCCGAGGTGCAGCCGGAATCCGCAGCGAACATCGTCGAGGATCAGCGCCGCACCGGTGGCGTCGCACAGGCCGCGCAGGCCGCGGGCGAATTCCGGCGAGACGAGTTCCTGGTCATACCCCGCGTCATGCCGGAACGGGCTCACCAGGATTCCCGCCAGGTCACCGGCCGCCTGCCCGGCTGCCGCACGCGCGCTGCCCAGGTCGTTGAAGGTGAAGTAGCCGAGGTTGGCCCGGTCTTCCGGGGTTGTCCCGGCCGGGCGCGGGGTGCACCAGGGTGCGGCCCCGTGGTAGGCGCCGCGGGCCACCAGAATTCGCCTGCGTCCCGTCTGTGCCCTGGCGATCGTGCAGCACATCGTGGTCGCGTCGGTCCCGTTCTTGGCGAACATGGCCCAGTCCGCATGGGCGACGGTGTCCACCAGCAGCTCGGCCAGCTCCACCATGACCGGGCCCGGGCCGTTCTGGCAGTCCCCCAGCGCTGCCTGCGCCTGCGCGGCCTCCTCCACGGCGGGATGCTGGTGACCCAGGATGACCGGGCCGTAACTGCACATCAGGTCCACATATTCATTGCCGTCGGCGTCCCAGATCCTGGCTCCCCGGCCCGAACGCATGAACTGCGGGTACCCGGCCGGCAGGCCGCCGGCCGCCTGATGCCCGTACATCCCGCCGGGAATGACGAGCCTCGCCCGCTCACGCAAGGCGGCGTCCACGCCGCGCGGGTGGCCGGGCTGGATCCCGGATTCAGGCATGGGTCTCCTCGCTCTCCCGCGCCGCGCATGAGGCGAGCCGGTCCCCGATCCGGGCAGCCACGTCCCGCTCAGCCCCGGCGAGGAACCCGAGTACCTGGCCCAGGCTGACGATCCCGGCGTCGGAGCCGAGGCCAGTGGCCACCAGCGCTCCGCAGGCCACCCCCAGCCAGGCGGCATCCACCGGGTCGCAGCCCAGCAGCAGGCCCGTGATCACGCCCGCGTTGAACCCGTCGCCGCAGCCGGTCGTGTCGACGACGTCGACCTCGATGGCAGGCACGTGGATCAGCCCGCCGTCCCCGCCGGTGATCAGGCAGCCGTCGGCGCCCAGCGTCACGGCCACGCCGCCGGTGCCGAGCGCCAGGATGTCGCGGACCGCGTCGGCGACATCAGCGCGCCCGGTCAGTGCGCGTACCTGGTCGCAGTTCGGCAGGAACCAGCCGGCCAGTTGGAGCACGTCGGCGATCCGGCTGAAGTCGGCCGGGCTGCCCTGGTGCAGCACGTCGGCGACGACAAGCGCACCGCCGGCCGCGGCGGCACGTACTACTGTGCCGAGCCCGCCAGCGGCGAAGTCCCCGAGCGCGTCGGGAGCCCCGACCACCAGAGCGCGGCACCCGGCGACCGCTGCCAGGTCGATGTCGGCCAGTTCCAGCCGGGACGTCGCGCCCGGCACGTGCAGCGCCGGGCGCTCGCCGTTTGGCCGGATGGGCAGGATCGTCGCCGAGGTCTGCACGCCGGGCTTGCGGACCAGCCCACCGGTGTCCACACCATGGGCGCGCAGCGCCCCGGTGAGCATGTCCGCCAGCAGATCGTCGCCGATCGCCCCGATCGAATAGACCTGCGCGCCGAGCTTGGCGAGATCGACGCCGGTACCCGCCGCGGTTCCGGCCGCGGTCGCGCGGATCTCCGACAGCCGCGCGCTGCCCTGCCCGGCCGGGATCGTCTCCACCGGCCGGCCGAGCACGTCGAGGATGTGCGCGCCGAGCACCGCGACCCGGCCGAGGGGGGAACCGGCCTCGCTCATGGGCGGCCGCCTTCAAGTCCCAGCGCTACACTGACCAAGATGTTAGACGGACGTCCGACAAAAAAATAGACCCTGCCCGACCAGGACAAAGGCCATGCCGAAGATCGTTGACTGGGACGCGAAGCGGGACGAGATCCTGTCAGCCACCTGGCGGGTCATCGCCCGGGACGGCATCGCGGGGACCACCATCAGGGCCATCGCCCGGGAAGCGGACTGCTCGCGGGGTATCCTCGCGCACTATTTCGACGACAAGGCCGACATTCTCGGCTCGGCACTGGTGATGTCCCACCGCCGGGTCGGCGCGCGGATGGACGCGGCAGCAGCCGGGCTGACCGGGCTCATGGCGCTGCATGTGGTCATGCTCGAAGCACTCCCCCTCGATGCGCAGCGCGACCTGGAGGCGCAGATCGAGATCAGCTTCTGGGGCCGGGCGCTGGGCACCACCGAGTTGCGGGACCTGCAGCATTCCGAGTTCGACCGGCTGTGCGGGCGGCTGCGCCGGCACGTCGCGGAGGCGGCGGACCTGGGCGAACTGAAGGACGGCCTGGACCCCGATTTCGCGACGCACCAGCTCGTCGCGCTCATCGACGGGCTGAGCGCCGAGCGCGTGCTCTACCCCGGCCGGATACCCCCCGATCGCCAGGTTGCCATGCTGGAACGGCTGCTAGAAAGCTTCGCCGCCTAGCCCCGCTACCGCCCCGCGCCAGCTGGCCCAGGCGCCCCTGGCCATCGGCTATGACGTGGCCGGCCGTTCGCCGCCTTGTACATCGGCGGCATGGGCCCGCACCGGGACTCGGGCACAAGCAGCGGGCCTACGAACGGGCGGTAATAACGTGCGAGACGCCGATCACCCGCAGCGGGCTACGGCTGATGAGATCGAAGGTAGCCCGCAACGCGGCCTGCGGGCGGGGCCGATTGACCTTATCAAATGGCGGCATTAGGTAGCGTGCCTCTAGCACCTCGAAGCCGCTCCGTTCTAACAGCGAAAGGATTCGCCGACGGGTGTAGATCCGGGCCTTGGCGCCTCGCTCGTGTAGCGATGTCGGAAGCCAGGACAGCAGCGGCACCCGGTTCCACTTCACCCACGACGGCTTCCAATCGAAGCCGTGCGTCTCCATCAAGTACCACTTGTTAGGCACGCTCAGCGTGATCGTCGCGCCTGGCCGCATCACCCGGCGGATCTCGGCCAGCGCTGCTGCGTCGTCCGCCGTGTGTTCCAGCACCTCGAAGCATATGACATAGTCGAACGACAAGTCGTCGAACGGAAGCATCCCACCGTCGTAGCAGAGGTAGCTGACGTTGCCGAGGCCATGCTTGACCGCGTAATCCCGGGCCGCCTCGATGTGCGCCGGAACAACGTCGATGCCGACAACTTTCCTCGCATCCTCGGCAAATAGGACGCTATTAGCGCCATTGCCACAGCCGAAATCGAGTAACGCGTCAACGGGTTCGGTCAGGTAGGCCGACGCAAGCTGGTGTCGGATTCGTGGCAGCGCGAACCCATACTCAGTCGGCACACCGAGCTCTATCCGGTTGCCAAGCCCACCCATCGCGTGCCTCCTAACCGGCCTATCCCGACACGGTAGAACACCACTCACCGCCGAGGCCGAGCCAGGCTAGGGCTTGGCTGCTGACGGCTGGCGGGATGGCGCGTTCAGCCGCCGGAAGATGGCTTTCTGCGACTTGTACAGCCGGGGGAACTCGGCGTACAGGCGGTCGTAGACCGCGACCCGGGCCGGGTCCGGCAAGAAGGTCCTGTCGACCTGTGCCAGGGCGCCTGCCGTGGCGCGGTCAACCTCGCCCAGGGCCATGCCTGCCAGGATCGCGGCGCCACGCAGAGTCGCGTGGACCGGATCTGCCAGCCGCTCAATGGAACGGTTCATGACGTCGGCGTGGATCTGGCACCACAGATCCGACTGCGCGCCGCCGCCGAAGACACGGACCGGATCGAGGCGCCGCTTGACGAAGTGCTCGACCGCCTCGTGCAGCCACCGGTTGTTGTAGGCGACGCCTTCGAGCACCGCCCGGACCAGGGCTCCCCGGTCGGTGCCGAGCGAGAGGTTGTGGAATCCGGCCCGGGCGTTGCGGTCGTCGATGGGAGANNGGCGGCCAGTTCTGTCAGTTCGGCGAATCCGGGCCGGGTCCCGCCGCTGAGGGCGTCATCGGGTGAGATGACCCGGTCGCGCAGCCATTGCAGGCAGGCGCCGCCCGTCTCATGGTTGTTGGCCACCAGGTAGTGGCCGGCCAGCACACCGGGCACGGTCGCGATCTGGTGGATGGCATCGGTCTTCTTGGCGCCGACCGGGCAGCTGATCCAGGATGTGGTGCTGATCGCCAGGTGGCACTGGTAATCCTCGAGGGTGCCGGCCCCGACCGAGGCGGAGTGCAGGTCCGGCGTGCCGGTCACCACGGCGACTCCTGGGGCCAGCCCCAGGTCGGCGGCGACGTCGTCGCGGACGGTGCCCACCACCGTCCCGGTCGGCCGCAGGGGCGGCAGCTTGGCCGGGTCGATGCCCGCCATGCGGACCAGCACCGGGTCGTATGCGGTCTGGCCGAGGTGCCGGTTGTCGGTGAGCCAGGCCGCCGTCATCGACGCCGGGGATGCCGCCGCGACGCCGGTGAACCGCATGGACAGGTAGTCGACGGGCTCCAGGTACCAGGCGGCCTGGGCAGCCAGGTCGGGCCGGTCAGACTCCAGGTAGAGCATGTGCCCGATCGGATCTGCCCCGCTGGTGGATGGGGCACCCCCCGTCCTGCGCACCCAGGTGACCAGCGGCCGGGGAGAGTAGCCGGACACCGGGCCGCCGAAACGGCGGCGGGNNCCGGGACGGTGCTCGCCCACTGCCCGGTGGCGCTGACCGCGACGACCTGATCGGGGCGGACCACACCGCTGCCAAGGCCGGTCTTGGCGGCGTCGCGGACGAGGCGCCACCACTCGCCGGCGTCCTGCTCGGCCCCACCGGGGGTCAGCTGGGTCGGCAACTCGGCATTGGCCGCCCACGCGAGCGAGCCGGTGAGGGAGACCAGCCCGACCTTGAGGCTGGTCGTCCCCAGGTCGATCGCCAGCGCATACCGGTCCTCAGGCCTGGCTGCGGCGTCGGTCACGTGGCACTCCTGGAGAGTCGGATGAGCCAGCGTCCCACGAAATTTCCTGGAATGTCCCACCATGGGCCAGGTCAGGCTGATCACAGCGGTGCCGGTCAGGCCGGGCGGGCCCAGCGGTATCCCGGCCGGCGTCCTGTGTTACGGGATGCCGGGTGAGTCGGGCGGCTCTGCGTCGAGGCGATCACGCAACGCTAACACCGACGGCGCGGTGAACAGGGCGTTGTCAGCCGCGCGCCGAGCCCAGCAGCGCCGTCGCCTCACCCTGCCTTCGGAGGCCCAGACCGTGCCGAACCGGATTCCCGGGTAGTCCTGCTGAAGCTTGCCCAGATCGTCGTCGTTCATGACATCAGCCAGGCAAGTGGATGCCGAACTCGCGCGGATCGCCGGTCACGACGCACCACGGATGAGTGTCTAAGCGCAGCGCGGTCGCTGACCACTTGAACCCGATGCCAACCGCGTACCGCTCGAAGTCATAGGCGGGATGACTGGTGGCCAGTGCCGTGTGCCAGTGCGGGGAGTCGGTGGGCAGGTCGGGGAGGTCATCGATCATGATGGACATGGTATCGGAACAGGCGGAACACGGGGAATAGGGGGAACAGATGAGACTGCCAAGATACGGGGAAGATCATTTAGTGCGTGGATCGGGAGCAACAGCTACCAAGCGAACGGGTAGCGGCACATCTCCGCGACCGTATCCACTCTGGCGAGTTGCGGCCGGGCCAGCAGTTGCCGACCGTGAGCCAGCTGGCAGCCGAACTGGGCGCGGGGCGGGCTACCGTATCGAGAGCGCTCCGGATGCTGGAGTCTGAGGGCCTGATCGTGACCCGGCCACGCTGGGGGAGCTTCGTCGCGGAGCACGAGCCTAAATAGGCCCCGTGCGGGCCCGGAACACCTCAGAGCCATGATCACGACTATCCGTCGGGGCAGGGGCACCGGCCCAACAATGATCTTGAGCCCTTACTCTGTCTCACCTGGGACAGCTTGCTGGCCGTCCATCATGTCGGCCATGACCGCGCGGATGAACTCGTCGGCCTCGGCTGTCATCCCGCCCACGACGCTGCCGTAGATCGCGCTGCTCTGGGCTGGCTCGCCGGCGTGCTGCCGGGCGTAGGCGACCGCCTCCGCCAGATCGGCCGCGAACGCCTCGGCGACCCCGGGCTGGGTCTGTGGCCGGGTCACGGCCATATGGAGGGCGTTGGGGTACTGCTGCCCGTTGAACCGCCATCCGCGCGGCCGCATGAAGTCGTTGACGTGGTACACGTCGAATTCGCCGGAAGTGAAGCTGAACAGGAAGGTCGGTTGCCCCAGCAGGCGCAGTTCCGGGTGGGACCGGACGGCGTCCTGCATCCGTGAGGAGGTCTCGAAGATCTGCCGCGCGTAGCGCAGATAGCCCTCCCAGCCAAGGCTCACCATCGCCGCCCAGGTGGCGGCGAGCAGGCCACCCGAACGCGAGCCCTCGATGCCGGGCGAGCAGTATTTGCCGCCGCTCCAGTCGGTGAGGTAGAAGTACTGCGCGTTACGCAGCGACCGGTCGCGGAAGGCGACGACCGACGAGCCCTTGAACGCGTACCCGTACTTGTGGGTGTCGGCTGAGATGCTGGTCACCCCGGGCAGCCGGAAGTCGTAGACGGGAATGTCATACCCGAGCTTCTGGCCGAACGGCAGGATCAGCCCGCCGAGGCAGCCGTCCACGTGCAGCCCGATCCCCCGCTGCACCGCCAGCTCCGACAGCTGCTCGATCGGGTCGATCGTGCCGTAGCCGTAGTTGCAGGCCGACCCGACCAGGGCGATGGTGCCCTCGTCGATGTGGCCGGCCACCCAGCCCACGTCCACCTGGGTGGTGACCGGGTCCACGGGTGCCTTGCGCAGTTCGATGCCGAACAGGTGGCAGGCCTTGTCGAAGGCGGGATGGCCGGTCTCCGGCTTGATGATGTTGGGCGCCGTCACGCCCCGCTCGCTGCGGGCCCATTCGCGGTAGGCGAGCATGGCATGCAGGATGCTGCCCGTGCCGCCGGTGGTGACCGTGCCCACCGGCGAGCCGTCGGTGGCGGCGTCTGCGTTGAGTATGTCGAGGGTCATGGCGATGATCTCGCCCTCGAACTTCGTCATGCTCGGGCACATGTCCCGCTGGAGGGCGTTCACGTGGGCGAACCGGCCGAACGCCTCGGTCAGGAACTGGTAGTGCTCGTGGTCGCCGCAGTACATCGTCCCCGAGCACTTGCCGGTCTCCCAGAAGGCGTCCTCTTCGGCGGCGATGGCGGCCAGTTCGGCCAGCACCTCCTCGCGGGGCCGCCCCTGCTGGGGCAGCCTGCGGTTGACCGCAAAACGTCCGATACCGGAATCAAGGCTCATCACATCAGGCTAAATGACCCGCCAGGTCACAGATGATCCGGACGCCGGGCCGCCGGGCCGAGCTGCCGGCTGACGGGACGAGCCGGGTCCGGGTCATAGCGGCAGCTTGCGCCGGTGTGCACAGCCTTCCCAGCCGCGCCTCGTCAGCCCAGGCCCGCGGGCCGGTGACCGTGTACAGCGACCAGCGGCTACGGGCGTTCATCAGCAGAGGCACCGTGGTCCCCACACCGGCACCCGGGCCGGCCTAGCCAGCCCCAGGCGGTGGCCGGGATGGGCGGCCAGGCTCGCCCTTGACGAATCAGATGAACGTTCTTTTAATCCTCCCCATGGGCCGTATCGCGGGCGTCACCGCTGCCGGGACCCGTGAGCGGTTGCTGCGGGCGGCCGCCAACGTTTTCGCAGAACGCGGGTATGACGGCACGCGCGTGGCCGGCATCGCGGCCGCCGCGGGTGTCAGCAACGGCGCCATGTGCGCCTACTTCGCCTCGAAGGCGGAACTGCTCGCGGAGGCGCTGCGCACGCACGGACCGCCCTGGCCCCGGCCAGCATCCCCGCACAGACAGGAACGGCGCAGTGAAAGTGCAGATCGACTCCGAGCGCTGCCAAGGGCACGGCCGCTGCTACGACCTCGCGCCCGGCCTGTTCGGCGACGACGACGAGGGCTATGGGACGGTTCTCGGCGACGGTGCCGTGCCGCCGGGCATGGAGCACGACGCCCGCCGTGCGGCGCTCAACTGCCCGGAACGCGCTATCGAGCTGATCGAGGAGGCGTGACATGGCCGCCGACGACCGCTTCACCCAGGATTTCCGGGAGACCGGCGAGGACGAGGTCCTCGGCACGCGCAGCGAGATCATCACCGGCCCGGTCTCGGACTGGGCGACCGACTTCTCCCATCTTGAGCCAGAGTGGTCCGCCGACCCCTACCCGATCCAGGACGACCTGCGGCAGCGCTGCCCGATCGCGCACACCAGGCGGTTCGGCGGCGCATGGCTGCCGACGCGCTACAAGGACGTCGCGGCGATCGCATATGACACCGAGCGCTTCTCCTCGCGGTCGATCATCCTGAGCAACTTCCGGCCACCCCGCGAGCTGGCGCCGATCGGGGGCTCGCCGCCGATCTCTTCCGACCCGCCGTTCCACCACGACGCGCGCAAGCTGCTGCTCCCCGCGTTCACCAAGAAGGCCGTCGGCAAGCAGGAGCCAGCCACGCGGGCATTCTGCCACTCGCTCATCGACGGGTTCGAGGAGCGGGATGTGGTCGACGCCGCCTACGACTACGCGCAGCACATCCCGATGCGGGTCATCGCCGACATGCTCGGCTTCCCCCCCGAGGACGGGCCGCAGTTCCGTGAGTTCGTCGAGGACCTGCTCGAAGGCATCAACCTGCCGCCGGATGAGCGCATCGAGCGGGTTTCCAGGCTGTTTGACTACCTGCTCGCGCAGGTCCACGACCACCTCGACAACCCGCGTGCGGACCTGACCACCTATCTGATCAACGCGGAACTCTACGGTCACCGGCTCGACCCCTCGCATGTCGTCGGCACGATGGCCCTGCTGCTCATCGCCGGCATCGACACGTCGTGGAGCGCGATCGGCGCGTCGCTGTGGCACCTGGCGAAGACTCCGGCGGACCGCGGGCGGCTCGCCACCGATCCAGGGCTGGTGCCCACCGCGGTAGAGGAGTTCCTCCGGGCCTACGCGCCGGTCACGATGGCGCGGCTGGTCAAGGAGGACATGCACTGGCACGGCGCAGACATGAAGGCCGATGACTGGATCCTGCTGTCGTTCCCGGCGGCCAACCGTGACCCGGCGCAGTTCGGCCGGGCCGGCGAGGTCGTCATCGACCGCGAGGTCAACCGGCACGCCGCGTTCGGCCTCGGCATCCACCGTTGCGTGGGGTCGCACCTGGCGCGGATGGAACTCCGGGTCGCCCTGGAAGTCTGGCTGGCGCGGATCCCGGAGTTCACCCTCGCGGACCCGGCGGCGGTGACGTGGTCCGCGGGCCAGATCCGCGGACCGCGCACGCTGCCGCTTCGCATCCGCTGACCGCGGTGGGCTGGCGCTAGCCCGTCATCCCTCCAGGCAGAACTCGTTGCCTTCCGGATCGGCGAGGATGATCCAGCTCATGCCGGGCGGCTGGCTATCGAGCACCCTGGCGCCAAGACCGGCCAGCCTGGCCAGTTCGGCCTGCTGATCGTCGCCGGGCGGGACCAGATCCAGGTGGATCCTGTTCTTGGCCCGCTTCGGCTCCGGGACAGTGGTGAAATACAGCGTCGGCGTGCCTGGTGATGACGGCACGACGGCGTACTCGACGTGACCAGGGGTGGCGTCCCGCTCATGCGCGGTCCAGCCGGTCACCGCCGCCCAGAACATGGCCTGCGCCTTCGCATCCGTGCAGTCGAAGGTGACGTTGAGAATGCTCGCGTACATGGCGTGCTCCGCTTTCGCTGCGGGCGCCTTCCGCCGGGGAAGTCAGGACCGGACGGGAGGCACGGAAGGGTTACCTGACATCGACCGCACCTCCTTTCCGCACGCTCCAGGAGCATGACTTCAGACCGGATACTACGCCATCGCCCCCTGACAGTCCCCTCGGTTCAGCGGCTGATCTTCAGGACGATGGCCGCCACCTGGCCGGGCATCGACAGGAACGGAGAATGTGAGGAGTCGAGGGTGTGAACCGAGGTCGGGTTGCCCGGGAAGGCGGCGTCGGCGGCGGCGATGAATCGTTGCTGCAAATCCGGGCGGATGGCCATGTCCTTGGTGCATGCCACGTAGGTGCGGGGCACCGAGCCCCAGCCGTCAGCGGTGAGCGTGGTGGTGCCCAGGGTGATGGCCGTGGGCGCGTCCGGGGTCAGCAGAGCGATGGCCGCGTCGGCCACCGCAGGGGCGACATCCCCGTAAAACGCCTCGCGCAACTGCTGCCGGTACTTGGGCTCGGTGGAAGCGACGTCGAGACGCAGCGCCCCGATGGCAGCCGGGTCCGCCACGAGTGAGGGCGACACCAGGCCGCCCGCGTTCTCCGGCATCCGGACGTACGCCCCGGCGGGAACGCCGGAGGCCGGCATGATCGCAGCCAGGCAGACCGCGTGAGCCACCAGCCCGGGCGCCAGCTGTGCGGCCCGGGTCAGGACGACGCCACCCATGCTGTGCGCCACGACGACCACCGGGTCCCCGGCGCCGAGCTGTTCCAGCTGAGACAAGAGCAGCTCCCCGGCCCGGTCGCGGCCGACGT
>DPMS01000833.1 GCA_003541285.1 Actinomycetota bacterium | reverse complement strand
CGGCTCCGGCCCGCCCAGCGCGGGCACGGAGCGGCGGCGGCGGTCGGTCGCGCGCGCCCTGCTGCTCGGCGGGGCCGCAGTCATCTGCGTGGTAGCCATCGGCGGCCTCGTCGCCGCCGTGCTGCTCCACAACCGGGCCAACGCCCACGCCGTGGCGCCCCACCTGCCACCCGTCTTCCGGCTGCGGCCAGGCGAATGCATAAATTCCGCCCCGAACGCGAGCAGCCCGGTACCGGCCGTCCCCTGCGCCCAGCCCCATGACGCCGAGGTCTTCGCAGCGTTCCGGCTGGCCGGGCATAGCTGGCCAGGTTCGGCGGCCGTCAGCGCGCGGGCACGCCGTGGCTGTGCGGGCAGGCTCGGGAGCTACCTCAATCCACAACTCGCCACGGCGACCCTGGCCCAGTTGTACATCTACCCGTCCGCGGGCGCCTGGGACATGGGCGAGCGGACTGTCATCTGCGAGGTCCGCAGCGTCCAGGGCAAGCTCACCGGCTCGGTCCGCGGCCTCCATTAGCGCACCCAGCCCGCGCCACACATGCGGGCTGCTGCCTGCCGTCAGCGCCGGACAAGCCTCTCAGCAGCCGCAATGCTGACAATGGGAGATATCCTGCACAGCAGGGCAGCATCGAGGGGGCTGCCGGGGGGAGTAGGGAGATCTTGGCTCCGGTCGCCCGCCAAGGCAGTGCACCGTACCGGCTCTCGCTCATGCGGGAACTGCTCACCAGCCTGCCCGCCGCCATGGCCTACCTGGCCGGGCCTGACCTGATCATCGAATTCGCCAATGACGCCTACCGGCGGCTCGCCGGCGGGCGGGATCTGGCCGGCAGGCCGTTGCGCGAGGCATGGCCGGAACTGGCTGGCCAGGGACGGTTCGGGGTGATCGAGCAGATCCTGGAAACCGGTCAGCCTGTCCAGGGCAAACAGATCCCCGTCTGGCTCCACCAGCCTGGCGGGCAGCCCGAACAACTGGTAGTGGACCTCTTCTGCCAGCCGGTCAAGGAGCCGGACGGAGCGGTGGCCGGGATCCTGGTCTACGCCGCGGACGTGACCGCGCAGGTCCGCAGCTGGCATGGCCTGAAGGAGATGGCGGCGCGGCTGGCCGCGACCGAGGAGCGGTACCGGACGCTGTTCGAGACCATGCCGCAGGGCGTCGTCCACTACTCGACCGACGGGCGTGTCCTGGGCGCGAATCCGGCTGCGCAGCAGATCCTCGGCCTGCCGGAAGCTGATATGGCCACGCTGCCCGGCATCATCTCGCGGGCGGTGCGCGAGGATGGCACCCCGCTCCGGCCGGAGGAGCTTCCAGTGGCCACGGCGATGCGTACCGGGAAGATCGTCACCGGCCAGGTGCTCGGGGTGCCGCACGGCCGGACGGGAGAGCTTCGCTGGCTGGAGGCGACTGCGGTGCCCGACTCACTGGATGAGGAGGGAAGGCCGCGACGGGCCTATGTGATGTTCGCCGACGTGACCGACCAGCGGCGGGTGGAGGCGGAGCTACAGGAGCGGACCAGCCTGCTCGGCCGGCTGCAAGAGGCCAACGTGCTGGGCGTGGTGCTGGTCGGCGAGCAGCGGGTCTACGAGGCGAATGACGCCTTCCTCGACATCATCGGCTACAGCCGGGACGANNCGGGCGCCTTCCAGCCCTACGACAAGGAGTACGTGCACCGGGACGGGCACCGGGTGCCGGTCGTGGTCGGCGCGGCGGTGGTCTCCCGCGACCCGCTCCGCTGGGTGACCTTCATCGTCGACATCACCGCCCACCAGCGTGCCGAGCAGGAGCGCGCCGAACTGCGCAGCCGCGAACAGGCAGCCCGGGCTGAGGCTGACGGTGTCCGGGAACGGCTCAGGTTCCTGCTGCGCGCCGGGGCGCTGGCCGCCACCCCGAACCGGCAGGAGATGCTCGAGCACGCCGCTCACCTGGTGGTGCCGGCTCTGGCCGACCACTGTGTGGTGTTCCTCCCCGCGGCGGACGGCACCCTGCGCGCCACCTCGCTCGCCCACCGGGACCCCGCCCGCGCCCCGGTGCTCGCCGAATTCCGCGAGCACAGGATCCCGCCGGCCGGCCCGATGTCCCTCCAGATCGCCTACTCCACCGGAACCATCCAGCTCCTGCGGGACGCCGACGAGCATCTGCCGGAGTGGCGCGATCTCGCCCCGGGGCTGATCGAGACCCTGGCCAGGCTGCGGGCGGACAGCGTGCTGTCCGTCCCGCTGCTGGTGAAGCAGCGATCGGCCGGCGTCCTCGCGCTCGCCCGCGACGCCGACCGTCCCGGCTTCACCGCCACCGACATCGAGGTGGTCGCGGAATTCGCCCGGCGGCTGGCCGAAGGGATCGCCACGGCGGACACGTTCGCCCGTGAGCACACCATCGCGGAGACCCTCCAGCGCGCCGTCCTGCCCGGCACCCTGCCCCACTTCGGCCGGCTGGACCTCGCGGTGTGCTATCTGCCCGCAACCGAGGGAGCCGACGTGGGGGGTGACTGGTATGACGCCTTCCGCCTTCCCGGCGGCCGGGTCGGGCTGGTGACCGGCGACGTGACCGGTCACAACATCACCTCGGCGTCGATCATGGGTCAGGTCCGCAGCCTGCTGCGCGCGTACGCGATCGACCACCCCCATCCCGGGGAGGTCCTGGAGCGGACCAACACCGCTCTGGCCCAGTTGCTGCCGGATGCCCTCGCCACAGCGGTCTACGCCGTTCTTGACCCGGCCACCGGCGAACTCACCTATGCGAATGCCGGGCACCTGCCGCCGATCATCACGACCAGCGGCGGCCAGGCCACCTACCTCGACGATGTGACCGGCAGCATGCTCGGGGCCTGCCCCGGGGCGACCTTCACCGCCGCCCAGCGGAAGCTTCCCGCTGGGTCCGTACTCCTCACCTACACCGACGGGCTGATCGAGAACGGGCGCCGCGATCTGACCGACGGCCTGAACGCACTCGCCGGCGTTATGCGGCGGGCGGCCACCCTCACCGCGGAGCAGACCTGCGCCGCCGTACGGGCGGGCCTGCTCGGCACGGACGCGCGGGACGACGACGTCTGCCTGCTCGCGATCCGGCTCCCAGACCGATCGCCGCGACCGCCGGCAGGCCGCTGAGCAGCCATAACGATCATGGGGCGATATCCTGACAAAGTGGGGGCAGCGATAGTGGCTGCCGGGGGGAGCGCAGATACCGTGGTTCCAGTGGCCCGCCAGGACAGTGCGCTGTCCGGGCTCGCGCGCATGCGGGAGTTGCTTGCCAGCCTGCCCGCCGCCGCGGCCTACCTCGCCGGACCCGACCTGATCGTCGAATTCGCCAACAACGCCTGCCGCCGCCTCACAGGCGACCGGGACGTGGCCGGCCTGCCCATCCGGCGGGCGCTGCCGGAACTGGCCGCCCAGGGTCACCTCGAACTGCTCGACCACATCATGGAAACCGGGCAGGCAGCCGGGGGCAGCGAGACCCCGGTCTGGGTCCAGCGTCCCGGCCAGGAGCCGGAGCAGCTGTTCCTGGACTTTGTCTACCAGCCGGCCCACGAGGCCGACGGGACGGTCAGCGGGATATTGCTGTACGCCGCCGACGTGACCGAGCATGTCACCGACCGGCGCCGGCTGGAGGCGCTGACCGAGGAACTAGCGGATACCCAGGAGCGGTACCGGACGCTGTTCGAGACCATGCCGCAAGGTGTCGTCCACTACGACAGCAACGGGTCCCTCATCGGCGTGAACCCAGCAGCCAGCGAGATCCTGGGCATGGACCTGACCGCGCTGACATCCTGGCCCGTCATCCGGCAGGGGCAGTCAGTCCGGGAAGACGGCTCACCGTTGCCGCCGGAGGACCTGCCAGTGCCGGTGGCGCTGCGGACCGGCGAGATCGTCTCGGACGTGGTGCTCGGCATCACGCATGGACAGACAGGTGAGCGGCGCTGGCTGCTGGTCACCGCGATCCCCGACGCACGGGACGAGCAGGGCCGGCCCAGCCGGGCTTACGCGATCTTCACCGACCTGACCGAGCAGCGGCTGACGGAAGCAGCCCTGCGGGAAAGCACCGCGCTGCTGGGCCGGCTGCGGGAAGCCAACGTGCTTGGCGTGGTGGTCGCCGGCGAGGAACGGATCTATGAGGCGAACGACGCGTACCTCGACATCATCGGCTACAGCCGGGACGACCTGGAGGCTGGCCGCATCTCCTGGCGGGAGATAACTCCCCCCGGGTGGACTGACGTTGAGAAGAAAGCCATGGCGGAGTTGCTCCGGACGGGGGCGTGCCAGCCGTTCGAGAAGGAGTACCTGCACAAGGACGGTCACCGGGTGCCGGTCCTCCTCGGGGGGGCATTGCTCGACCGCAAACCGCTGCGCTGGACGTCTTTCGTCCTGGACCTCACCGCCCGGCAGCGCGCCGAAGACGAACGCGCCGAACTGCTGATCTCCGAACGCGCCGCCCGCGCCGAGGCCGGCACCGCCCAGGAGCGCCTCACCTTCCTGCTGCACGCGGGCTCCCTGGTCGCCGCCACCAGGGACCGGGATGAACTGCTCGACCAGGTTGCCCAGCTGGTGGTGCCCAGCCTGGCCGACTATTGCGTGGTATTCCTGCCCACGCCCGGCGGAAGACTGTGCGCCAGCGCACTCACCCACCGGGACCCGGACCTCGCGAAGACGCTCACTCACCTACGCGAGCACCCGATTCCCCTGGCTGGCCCGCTGATCCCCCAGCGCGCCTACACCACCCGCGCCACCCAGTTCACCCCCGAAGTGGCCGCCGAGATGCCGGCCTGGCTCAGGGCCGAGCCCGAGTTGATGGGCATCGTGAAACTCATGCACCCGGAAAGCGCGATCGGCGCGCCACTGCTGGCCGGCCGGGACCCGCTGGGCGTCATCGTCATGGGCCGCGGCCCCGAACGTCCCCAGTTCGCCACGACCGATGTCGAGATGGTCGAGGAACTCGCCCGCCGCCTGGCTGTGGGGCTGGCGAACGTCGATACCTTCGCCCGTGACCACACCATCGCCGAGACCCTGCAGCGCTCGGTCCTGCCCGACCACCTCCCGCAGATCCAGGGACTGGACCTCGCCGTCCGCTACCTGCCCGCCACCGAAGGGGCCAACGTGGGCGGCGACTGGTACGACGCGTTTGGAGTCGAGCGCGGCCGGGTCGGGCTGGTGATCGGGGACGTGGCCGGTCACAGCATCTCCTCGGCGGCGGTCATGGGCCAGGTCCGCAGCGTCCTGCGCGCCTATGCGCTGGATACCACCGACCCCGGCATGGTGCTTCAGCGGACCAACGCGGCACTGCTGCGGCTGTTCCCCGAAGCGCTCGTCAGCGTCGTCTATGCCGTCCTCCACCCGGCCACTGGCCTGCTCGGCTATGCCATCGCCGGGCACCCGCCGCCGATCCTGGTCACCAGCACCGGCACGGCCGAATACCTCGACGACTCCGACGGCATCATGCTGGGCGCGTGCGAGGAGGCGACGTTCACCACTGGGTATCGGCGGCTCCAGCCCGGCGACCGGCTGCTCTGCTACACCGACGGGCTGGTCGAGCACCGGAACCGCGATATCAGCGAAGGTCTTGCCGCCCTGGCCGAAACGCTGCATGGCATCATCAGCCTCTCGTCGGAGCAGACCTGCGCCAGTGTGCAGGCCGCCCTGCTCGACCCGGCCGAACGGGCCGACGACGTGTGTCTCCTGGCGGCCCGGCTCCTCGGCTGAGGAGCTGGCGGCTCAGTGGTCGGCGGCTGCTGGCTGGGCGCACGCGACCGGTGGCCCGGCCGTGGCCCGCCTGGAGGTGGCCCAGACTGTCGGAGCCAGCAGGCAGGATGGGTATGTGCCTGCCTGGCAGCCGCCAGCCCCGGACGCGCCCACCGCGCCCCGGGCCGGTGGTGTGCCCGCAGACGACGGGATGACCGCTGGCACCGACCCGATGAGCGGCTTCGGTACGCTGACCCGCGACTGGTTCACCGGGGCGTTCAGCGGGCCCACGGCTGCTCAGGCGCAGGCCTGGGCAGCGATCGCACGTGGTGAGAACACGCTCGTGGTCGCGCCCACGGGCTCAGGAAAGACGCTGGCCGCGTTCTTGTGGGCGCTGGACCGGCTGGCATGCGGCCCGGTCCCGGATGACCCGAAACAGCGGTGCCGGGTGCTCTACATATCCCCGCTCAAGGCGCTGGCGGTGGACATCGAGCGCAACTTGCGGGCCCCGCTGACCGGGATCCGCCAGATGGCGCAGCGACGCGGGCTGGCCGAGCCCGACATCCGGGTGGCCGTGCGCACCGGCGATACCGCGGCCGACGAACGCCGCCGCCTGGCCAGCAAGCCGCCGGACATCCTCATCACCACCCCGGAGTCGCTGTTCCTGATCCTCACCTCCCAGGCCCGTGACGCCCTGCGCGGGGTGGACACCGTCATCGTGGACGAGGTCCACGCGCTGGCCGGCAACAAGCGCGGCGCCCACCTGGCGCTCTCGCTGGAACGTCTCGACGCGCACCGCGCGGCGGCACCCCCCGCCGGGGCCGGCGCCTCGGAGGGTTCCGGGGGGCCGGCGCACCGGGCCAGTCCCGCCCAGCGGATCGGGCTGTCGGCGACGGTCAGGCCGCCCGAGGAGGTCGCGTCCTTCCTCGGCGGGATCCGGCAGGTGACGGTCGCGGCGCCACCGAGCGGCAAGCAGATCGAGATCAAGATCGTGGTGCCGGTCGAAGACATGTCCGACCTGGATGCCCCGCCAGCGATCACACCGGGCGGGGGGCCGGGCGGGCTCGGCCCGGACAGGCCGCCCGGCACGCCGCCAGCTCAGCGCTCCATCTGGCCGCACGTGGAGGAACGCGTGCTCGACCTGATCGAGCGCCACCGCTCCACGATCATCTTCGCCAACTCGCGCCGCCTGGCCGAACGGCTCTGCGGCCG
>DPMS01000135.1 GCA_003541285.1 Actinomycetota bacterium | reverse complement strand
GGTCTGCCTGCTCTGCCCGCTGGCGCTGTTCGCGCCGCGGCACGCGGGCAACCTGCTGCGGATGAAGGCGTTCTTCGGCCGCCAGTGGCTGCAGATGCCGGCGCCGCAGTTCATGTCCGTGTTCGGCCCTTATGCCCAGCGGATCGACGAGGTTCTCGATGCCTTCCGCCGGCACGACCCGGGCATCCTGGCCGCCGCCGCGGCCGGGGTCGCCGGCACCGATGACGAACTGCCGCTGCTTCCCGAGGAACGCACCGCATGACCTCCGCGAGCGCTTCCCCTGCGGCTTCCTCCGCCGCCTCCCCGTTCGCCGGGGCCGGCATCTGCGTCATCGCCGGGCTCAGCCTCCCGCCGGGACGGAAGGGGCCGGTATTCGAGCAGGACACATGGGACTTCGGCCACGTCATCGGCCTGCCGGCCTACATGAAGCAGCGCAGCAGGAGGCTGGAGTTCGCCGGCATCTGCAACCCGGCCTGGCGGACAACCGCCAAGGAATACTGCGCCGCGCTCCTGGCCCCCGGGCACGAGCACGTCCGGGAGCTTCCCCGCGCCTACCGCAGCCCCCGCACGCTGCAGACCTGCTCGCTCAAGCTCGGCGAGCTCACCCGGTGGCTGAACTGGCTGACCGCGCACGGGGTCACCTCCCTGGGCCAGGTGACCGACTGGCACTGCGAGGCCTACACGGCCGGGCGCTGCGAGAAGCACGACAGCGACGGCAACGTCATCGGGCAGCAGGCTGCCACGATGGCCAGGGCCGCAGAGGTCGTCATCGAGCTTGCCCAGTACCGCGAGCTGTTCAGCTCCGACCGCTACCCGTCCGGGCTGAGGCCATTCGGCGGCCGGGCGGGCACGACCGTCGCCGGCCTCGCCCGCACCCGGGACGGCGAGAACTCCACGCAGCCCGTCCCCGACGACATCCTGCGGCCCGTCCTCGCCGCCGCCCTCTACCTGGTCCGCACCCTCGCACCCGGGATCCGGTCACTGCAGCAGGAAGCACGGGATTACACGACGGTCGGCCCGCGGACCCGGGAGAAGTACCGTGACCCCGACTACGCCGACATCCAGGCCGTGCTGCGGCGGCGGGTCGCCGAGGGCCGGCCCCTCGACCGGATCTCCCCGGTCAAGGCCCGGGAACGGGTGTCCAGCGGCCGCCTCAGCCAGGGCGACCCGCTGACGGAGGTCTCGCTGGACTCCCTTGCCCGCGAGGCCGGCCGGGGAGACTTCCAGTGGTCCTGGCTGGGCCGGCTCCGGCCCGGGATCCTCGCCGCGATCGAGGCCGTCGGCGTCCAGGAGCCCTACGGGCGCAACGCCCCGGTGGTGACCCGCGCCGACGGGAACGGCCAGATCCCCTGGACCCTGCCGCTCCCCGTTCACCAGATCAGCACGCTCGTCAGGTCCTTGCGGACAGCCTGCATCATCGTGATCGCGGCGGTCTCCGGGATGCGGGCCAGCGAGATTTCCGAGCTCGCGGCCGGCTGCCGCCGCCCGGTCGAGGAACCCGTCCCCGGACTTGCCCGATACCGCATCGCCAGCAAGGTCATAAAGGGCCAGCCGCTCGGCGGCACCGACGACGAATGGGTTGTCACCCGGGAGGTCTTCGACGCGGTCGAAGCCGCCGAGCGGCTCACCGGGAACGCGGAGGCCGGCACTCTCCTGTTCGGCCGGTTCACCTTCAACCTGATGTATCAGTGCTTCCGCTCCTGGGTAAACGGGCCCGCCGGGCAGCGGCTCGGACTGCAGCAGATCCCCGCCGGCCCGCTCAACCCGAGGATGCTAAGACGGACCCTCGCCGTCGAGCTGGCCTACCGGCCAGGCGGCCTGCTCGCCGCGAAGATCCAGCTCAAGCACGTCTCATGCGCGACCACCGAGGGATACGCAGCCCGCCCGGGCGGCGCGCAGTCCAGGCTCCTGGCCGAGGTCACCCGCGAGGAAACCAGGCGCAACCTCGAAATCACCATGGCCGAGTACCAGCGGCACCTGCAGGGAATCCAGCCGTCCGGGCCCGGTGCACGAGACCTGATCAGGCTCTTCCAGTCCGTGGACGGCGCCATCACCACCGAGAGCGGGACGCCCCCGAACGTGATCCCCGCCGACCAGCAGGTCCGCACCATGCTCGCCAGGCGCGCCGCCGCCCTGCACCTGGGAACAGCGAACTACTGCTGGTTCACCGACCCGTCCCGGGCACTCTGCCTCAAACTCGCCGGAACCCCGGACGCCGACCGTCCGCTGCTGGGAATGTGCGACTCCGCACGCTGCCCGCAGGCCACCCACCATGCCTGCCACCGGCCGGCCTGGGCAGCCAGCGCCGAGAACACCAAGACGTTCCTCGGCAGCCTCGGCCGCGGCCAGAAAACCGAACGGGCCCGGCTGGAAGCCGAACTAGCCCGCTCACAGCGCGTTCTCAGCGAAATCGACGCGGCCGCCGGCACGGCACCGCACGGGGAAAACTGACATGGGACGCCTTGACCAGCAGACCCGGCACCGCAACGAGGCCGCGATCCGTGCCGCGATGGACCGCCTCCTGCACGGCGACATCCCGCCCGGAGGCGGCTGCGACCTGAAAACACTAGCCCAGCAGGCCGGAGTCCCCCGCACCGGCTTCTACGCCAAAGGCGGCCGTCCCGGGCCCTATCAGCACCTCGCCGAGGAATTCGAGCGCCGGCTCCGCTCCCTGATTCCGGTTGCGCTGGCCAGCACGCTGTCCGCGGCGCTGCGATCCCGGCTCAAGGCCGAGAACACCAGGCTCAGGCAGCGGCTTGCCGACCAGGAATCCCTCGCCTCAGAACTGGGCAGCTTCAAGACACGGGCAATCTCCCAGCTCACAGCGCAACACGCAGAGATCGAGCGCCTGCGCACGCACCGTCTCGCGGCAGTCCGGGAACTACATCCCAACAGCCA
This sequence comes from Actinomycetota bacterium, assembly GCA_003541285.1. Taxonomy (GTDB): domain Bacteria; phylum Actinomycetota; class Actinomycetes; order Streptosporangiales; family Streptosporangiaceae; genus UBA9676. Next base: position 134 of record DPMS01000135.1, on the reverse strand, counting down.
GAACAACGATTTTCCGGCTCATCCAACCTCAAGCTAACGAGACACACCGTCTCCGGGACACGGAGAGTGCGAAAAAAACCGCCCGTGAGCTGCAGCCACAGCACCCCGGCGTCGCGCATGATCTCCAGCAGGCG
>DPMS01000318.1 GCA_003541285.1 Actinomycetota bacterium | reverse complement strand
GCCGAACGACGCCGCCAGCCAGTAGGCGTAGTGCGGGTCCCCGCCGCGGTCAGCCCAGTTCGGGTCGAGCGCGATCGAGGTGACGCCGACAAACAAGTCGACGTCCCGCATCGCCTCGCTGAATACCAGCGGCGGAACCTCATCGAGCGGGACAGCGGTCTTCGCGCGGTCGGCGGTGCGGGAGAACCAAACCCGGTCGGTGCTGCACAGGTCGGCGCGGAATGCGCCGGCTTCGGCGTCGATCTGGAAGTGTTCGAACACCGCGGTCAACCCGGCGTCGGGGAACTCGTGCCGGGCTCGGCCGTCGTAGCCGCCGTCGTACGGGCCGAGATAGTTCGCGACCCAAGCGCGCTCTTTGAACAGCGCGTACAGCTGCTGGTAGCGCAGTACGTGCGCGGCGAACCTGTTCGAGTACGTCGCCGTCTCCAGCTCGGCCGACGTGAGCAGGTAGACCTCGCGGAACGCCTGCTTGAAGGGCTGGACGAACTCCTCCCGCAGCAGCCAGTCCCGCCAGCTGGAGACCTCGTCGGTGCTGGCGGTCGCGGGATGCCACAGCCGGACGGTGGCCGCTTCCGGCAGCGGGACGTCGCCCGTCGTGGTGCGGACGCTGTCAGCTTCGACCGGGAGGCCGGTCAGCCGGGTGCCGCCGGCATCGAAGGTCCAGATCAGCCGGCGCGACAACCGCCCGGTGACGGGGGGAGCGAGGTAGTAGCGACGCCACTCGCCGGCGTCCCAACTGCGGTCGGCCGCGAGCAGGCCTTCGACCCGGCGGCGCTCCGCGCCGAGCAGGCCCTTCAGCTCCTTCACCGCGCGCTTCACGTGGTTTACGTCGGCCGTGACCGCATCGGCCGGTGGCTTGGTAGCCCAGCCGCCAGACTTCTGCCACTCGGTGGCGATCTTGAGCCGGTCGTCGACGCTCGCGCGGGCGGTGACCGCGCCGGCGGTGAGCGCGACGGTGCCGGTCTCGTCCAGCCCGCCACTGGGAACGGTGCGCTCGACCAGCTGGCTGGGGGCGAGTCCGGCCGCCTGCGCCGCCACGGCCAGGGCCGCCGCGATGCGCTTGCGGAAGCCGTTGTGTTTCGTCGAGTCCGCGAGCTGTTGCAGGGCGACGACCGCGTCCGGGGTGGCGAGCCGGCCGAGGACGAGGATGGCGGCGTTCGGGATCTTGTCGCCGGACAGCCAGCCGATGAGCCCGCTCTGGCGGATGCCACGGATCGCCAGCTGGTGCAGGGTGGGGATGACCCACGGCTGATCGATGGGCAGCGCCGCCCAGACGGCGGCGCGGGCGACGTCGGTGTTCTGTTCGTCGAGGATCATCGGGACACGGCCGCCGTAGCGGGACTCGCGGGTGACGGGCTCGGCGGTGACGAGCCGCTCCAGCAGGACCCGAACGACACGGACAACCTCGTCGGACTCGAGGAGCTTGCCGACGGTCTCCAGCCACTTCTGCGACGGCTTGCTGCCAGTGGCGGCGGCCAGGTGCCGCAGCAGCGCGCTCACCTCATCCGGACCGGAGCTGATGGCCAGTTCCGGAAGCACAGTGGTCGACCAACCGTCGACGGGCACGATCGCGGAGGTGTCGACGGTGCCCGACTCCGCATTGGGCAGCACCCGGACCAGCCGGGCGCGGACCTCCCGGCGCTCGGGTGCCTGCAGGTGGCGGCGGTTCTCCAGGGACGTGATAGCGGCGCGGACGGTCTCCGTCTCGTCCTCGGTAAGGGCGGACTCGGCCGCGGTCCGTCGGAGCAGGACCTCGGACACCTTGAACGTCCAACCGGCATACCAGTCATCGGCGCTTTGCGTCGCAGTCCGCAGTGCCAGGAAGGCGTCCGCCCGGCTGACGGTCCATTTCCGGCGCGGCAGGTCGTTGACCGTCATCGTCACCCCCCACGGCAGCCGGGTCGACACTGACGCGCGGACGAGCAGCATCAGCACGGACCCGGCGACGTCTGGCGGTGACGAGAACACGCGCTCCACCCATGCCCGGCCGGCTCGGGTGAAGTCACCGCCAAGCATGTTCGTCGGCAGGCTGGCTAGTGCTTCTCCGACGAGCGCGCCTGCACGCTGCTCGTGCGCCGCCCAGGCGGCATCGTCCCCGGCTGCCTCCCTGCGGCCAAACAGCCGCATCGGCTAGCCGCCGACCAGCGGAACGAGACGCACGAAGCTGACGACGTCGGTATCGGCGAGGGTAAGTTCCTCGTCGAGGTCGTCGACCTGCCGGTCATCGACGAACACGAAGAAGCCGTTGTCCTCGAACGCCTCTAGGGCTGTCGCCGCCTGCTTCTCCCAGTCGAGCCGGCGCGGCCTTGTCAAGGAGTACCCGTTCAAGGTCGCCTCAGCGTCAACTGGCTGGACCAACCCGTTGAACCGTGGGGCCGGGTTGGCGTTGTAGCGAGTGACCTCCTCCCGGACCCGGAACCGGATGAGCTCGCGCAACGTGACCGGCGACGGCACCCCGGCGAGCAGCTGCCGCGCCGTCTCCCGCCCAGGTGCTGTCGCGTCGGCGATTGTCACGTCCACGGCTGTCCCACGCTGTTCTCGGACCTGCGGTAGACCATCGTGCCGTCCTTTGCTCGCCCTGTCAGTCGACAGTTACAAATACCCGCTCATCGGCATTATGTGGGTGACCTTCGGTCACCTGCGCCCTTCGGGCCACATAATGCCTGATCATGCAGGTGATCGAGGCGCAGTGTTCTAGATCTTGGCGCCTCACGATCACCCTGCATATCAAGCATGAGCGCGCCTTACGGCCCATGGCTCGCCGAAGCCGCCACC
>DPMS01000314.1 GCA_003541285.1 Actinomycetota bacterium | reverse complement strand
GAATCCCGCCGTGGCATTACCCATCCCGGGCCGGACACGCCCGGTAGCAGGAGCCGGTCAGCCGAGCGCCTGAACCGCACCCAGACCTTCGCAGGACGCGGGCCACCGCCGCTGGTGCGGGCCGGAGCTGTGAGAAAGGTCGGCCTGAGGCCCGGCTGGGCCGAGGCCGGCCGGGAAGCATGGTGTGCGTCTCTCCCAGTCACGCAGCGCCTCCGGAAACCCCGGGGCGATTCAGCCCGGTCAGGCCAGCAGGACACGTTCGGGTGGGGGCGCGCAGACTCGGCATGCCCTGACGGGGGCGCCCTATTCATGTCAGCTGGCTTGACATGAATGATAATTGGTGTCACCCTTGCTTCCATGAATACGAGGCGCGCCTACTCGAGCCAGGTCCGGCAGGAGAAGGCGGCCGCGACCCGGCAGCGCATCATCGACGCAGCGCGCGAGCTGTTCGCCGATCCGGCTCATGACTTCACGCTGGAACGCACCGCCGCGATGGCTGGAGTGAGCGTGCAGACGGTTCTGCGGGCGTTCGGGAACAAGGAGCACCTGATCCTCGAAGCAGTCGGCACCTTCCGCCAGTCAGAGGGCCGGCAGGTGATCAGGCCTGCCCGGACTGTCGAGGATGCGGTGGCAACACTGTTCGACGACTACGAGCAGATCGGTGACAGGGTGATCCGGATGCTGGCCGAAGAACACCGGATACCGGGGTTCGCCGCGGTCGCCGCAGGGGGACGCCGGATGCACCGGGGCTGGGTAGAGGCGACTTTCGCTCAGCAGCTGAAGGCTCATCCGGCCCGGCACCGGGCCGGAATCCTCGTCGCGCTGCTAGCGGCAACGGATGTGTACGTGTGGAAGCTGCTGCGACGAGACCTCGGTCTCGACCGCAGCGCAGCGCAGTCAACTGTGGCGCGGCTCATCCGGGGCACGCTCGGCAACAGCAAGGAGACGTGACCTCGTGGCCAACATCCTCTGGGCCTGCTGGGACGGCGGCGGCAACCTGACACCCAGCATCGGCATCGCTCACCTGCCGTCGGGGACGAGCTCATTGACCGGGTCGCCGGGGAACGGCCCGACGTCGTCGTGATCGATGCCATGTTCAGCGCCGCGTTGCAGGTCGCACCGAAGTTCGGCCGGCCCACAGCGGTCATGCTCCACTCGTTCCTCAACCGCGGCTTCGATGGCTGGCGAGGCAACTTCGCGATGCAAAGCCAGTCACGGCAACGGGCAGGTTTCGACGCCCTGGACGACCTGCACACCCTCTGGGGGCTCACGCGACCTGCTCCATGTGAACACGCTCGCCGCGTTCGACCTCGAGCCCGCGACCCAGCGGGGTCACGTCGTCCACGGCGCTCCCGTGCTGACCACCGAGCGCCGGGCCGTGCCGGCCGAGCTCCCCTGGGCCACCGACGATCCCACCCCGATCGTGCTGCTCAGCTTCAGCACCGTGCCCGAGCAGCGCAGCCCCGGGATGCTGCAACGCGCCCTCGACACACTCGGCCAGCTTCCCGTGCACGTCGCCGCGACAACCGGCGGCATCGTCGGCCCACAGGACCTCAACGCGCCAGCCAACGCTCACCTCATCGCGTTCGCGGGCCGCGAGGCGCTGATGCAGCGCGCGTCCCTCACCGTCGGCCACGGCGGCCACGGCACCACCATGCGTGCCCTGCGCCAGGGCCTGCCGATCGCCGGGATCCCCGCCAGCGGATCCGACCAGGCACTCATCCTCCAGCTACTCCAGCAGTGGTACGCAGGACGAGCTCTCCCCGCTGACGCCGGCGTAGCCCAGATCCGCAGCGCCGCCGAAGACATCCTCGCCGACCACACCTACCATGACGAGGCCCTCCGCCGGTCCCATGCCTTCCACGGCCTCGACGGCGCCCAACTCGCCGCCGACTCCGTCCAGACCCTGCTGCCGCAGCCATAGAGCCGGGCTGCCAGCACAGCACGTCGTGACGATTACCCTCATCACCGGGCGCGAGCCGCAGGAACTCCAACCCGCGGTACAGCAGCCAAGCGGGCGCCGCCGGACTTCCAGCCCGCACGCGGAATGGCCGCGGTAGCCGGCGCAAGCATCAAGATCCCCTGCACGCCATGCATGACCGCAGTTCACAGCGGCGAGCCCACCCTGCACACGGGTGTCGCGGTGCAACACTGCCGACGTCAGCCGTGAATACTCGGCGATCCGGCACGGGAGGTGACCGCACTCCCGTGACGCTCCGTACCTGGCGCTGGCCACCGCTTGATGCCGTATCTGCCGTCCGGGGCGGCCGGGGATGCCCCCAGCGCTCATCAACTCAGGCGCACAGATCAGGTCAATCGGGCGCGCCGACACGCTCCTGCGTGTGGGAGACGACGGGTCAGGAAGCCGATGAGCGGGTGTCCCTGAGCGGCACCTAGAGCTGGCAGTGTTGGGGCTTCCGCCCGAGTCTTCCCCGCGGAAGTGAGCCGTGACGCTGAGACAAGGAAGTCCGCCGCCTGGAGGCCTGACTACGAGTCTTTGTGCTGTGATCGTCGCGGTAGCCCATGAGGTTGTGCTGGGGACTTTCGTCACGTGGCTTCGGGCTGTTTGTCCCTGGCCAGCGGCGCTGGCAGGATCATGATGGCGTGGTGGGAGGGGGCCTTCCATGGAACGCTCCATCCGATTCCTGCTAGCCGGCGCCGCCGTGTCGTGCGCCCTCGCGGCGGTGGTCCTGGCCGCAATCCTCGCCGCGCCAAGCCGTGCGAGCGCACAAGACAATGCCGAGCGAATCACCGGCTACGACGCGCGGATTGTCATACAGCACAACGGGTCGATCCTGGTCACCGAGCAGATCACCTATGATTTCGGCACCGACCAGCGGCATGGCATCTTCCGTGTGATCCCAATACAGTTCAGGTACAACGGGCGTTATGACCGGATCTACCCGGTCGACGTCCGGTCAGTCTGGTCGGACACCCCGAACCCCGAGTACTCGGTCGACAGCAACGGCTCATCGATCAGTATCAAGATCGGTAACCCTGACCAGACGGTCACCGGCGTGCACTGGTACCAGATCACCTACCTGGTCCGCGGCAGCCTGAATGCGTTCGCCGATCACGATGAGCTCTACTGGAACGCAGTCGGGAATCATTGGGACGTGCCGATCGGCCGGGCGACGGTACGGGTGAGTGCGCCGGTGGCGGTGAGCCGCGCCGCCTGCTTTGCCGGGCCTGCAGGCTCGACCGCCGCGTGCCAGCATGCCGCCATTACCAATGGGGTCGCCAGCTTCAGCCAGAACGGGCTCGGCCTGCGCGAAGGCCTGACCGTCGTGGTGGCCATCCCCAAGGGCGTCGTTGCCGCGCCCGGTCCGATTCTCCGGGAGCGGTGGAGCCTGCAGCGGGCCTTCGCGCTGACACCAGTGTCTGGCGGTGTTTCCGGCGGGCTCCTGGCGATCCTGGTGATTCTCGGGGTCGTGGTGCTGGTCAGGGGGCGAGACCGCCGGTACTCCATGTCCGCGGGCCATGTTGTGGACGGGACGCCCGTGCCGGCCGAAGAGGCGGTGCCGCTGTCCGGCCGTGACGAGCCTGCGATGGAGTCCGCGCCCCCCGAGGATGTGCGCCCGGGGCAGGCCGGGACGCTGCTGGACGGCGTCGCCAACCCCCGCGACGTCACGGGCACGATAGTTGACCTGGCGGTGCGTGGGTACCTGCGGATAGAGGAGGCGGCACTGCACCAGACATTGCGGGACTGGCGGCTGGTCCGGCTCACGAAGACCGACGGCCTCATGGATTATGAGCAGCTGCTGCTTGACGGCCTGTTCCAGGACGTCGGGATTGACCAGGGCGAGCCATCAACGCTGCTGTCCGAACTCGGCCCCGCCTTCGCCGGATCGCTCAAGCAGGCCCAGGACGCGCTCTATACGGACGTAGCCAAGCGAGGCTGGTTCACCGGCCGCCCCGACCGGGTCCGCCGCAGGTGGTTCATCATCGGCTGCGCGCTGTTCGTCACCGGGGCGGCAGCGATGGTGGCCGCAGCCGCCGTCAGCCACCTCGGGCTGGTGCCAATCCCGCTGGCCCTGGCCGGGTTGGTGCTGATCGGCTGTGCCCGCTGGATGCCGGTGCGCACGGCGAAGGGAACCGACCTGGCCCGTCGGCTGCTCGGGTTCCGCCGGTACCTCACGACCGGGGCGGCCGGGCAGACCCGCCCCGCCGGGCAAGTTGAGCTACTCGACGACTATCTGCCCTATGCGATCGTGTTCGGATGCACCAAACAGTGGGCTGATGTGACCGCCGCACTGGCGGACGCGGACCGGGCGCCGTCGTGGTACCAGGCCGGTGAGCCATTCTCGCCCGGCACCTTGTCTTCGCTGTCGCGATCCGGCTATTACTTCTCATCCATGCACCACTTCACCACGAACACGAGCAACTGGATTGCAAGCCACGCGGCCTCCTCAGGAGGGAGCGGATCCAGCGGCTTCTCCGGCGGCGGCTTCTCCGGCGGCGGGGG
>DPMS01000022.1 GCA_003541285.1 Actinomycetota bacterium | reverse complement strand
GGTCGGGGACGAGGCGATCCGGGCGGCGCTGGCCGGTGCTGCCGCCGCGCACCTGCCGGACTGGCAGGGAAAGATCACGCCGCACCTGCTGCGCCACTTTGTTCCCGCTTAGTTGTCGTGTCGCGATTAGCTCCAGAGTTCCCCGCGAGCTGCGGGTTTCGCCTGCGGCGGGCCGTGCCGTGTTTTTATGGTTACGGTTCGTGATCCTGACCTTCTTCTCGTCCCAGGGCTGGGAGTCCTGGGACATCGCGCACCGGCCGCTGGTCCCCGAGGGCATGCCTGTGCTGGTCGATGATGACCTTCTGTTCGAGGACGGGCCGGGTGCGCCACGGCCGTCGGCCGCGGTGAACCAGTGGCTGCGCGAGCTGCCGTCGAGCGGGGCGCCGTCGCCGAAGTCGTGGGAGTACTACGCGCGGGTGGTCCGGGAGTGGATGGAGTTCCTCGCCTCGCATGGCGTGGGCCTGTTCGACTCGCGGGACCGGCTGAAGCAGGCCCTTGGCAAGTACGCCGGGCACCGGGCGGCGGGCCCGGCGGCGGAGCGGCTCGCGGCGACGACCTGGGCCCAGCACATGAGCATCCTGTCGCTGTTCTACCGGTGGGCGATCGGCGAGGGCCATGCCGATGCCGAGCCGTTCACCTACCGGACCGCGAGGGCGCTGTTCAACGGCACCGGCCGTGAGGTGAAGGTGAACCTGGCGGTGCGCCGGACGCCGAAGCCGCACGTGACGGTCAAGTACCTGGAGCCCGACTTCGCCGCCTTGTTCCTGGACGGCTTGCGGGGCCTGGGACCTGATGACTGCTACCGGGGGCGGGAGCTGGCCCGCAACGCCGCGATCGGCGAGCTCGCGCTGGCGACCGGGCTGCGCCTGCAGGAGTTCAGCTACCTGCTGTCCTATGAGGTCCCGATGCTGCCGCCGAAGCCGACGGACGCGCCGATCCCGTTCCCGGTGCCGGCCGGGGTGACCAAGGGCCGGAAGTTCCGCACGACCTGGATCAGCTACGAGGCATTGGCGGCGGTCCATCACTACCTGGCGCTGGACCGGGCCGCGGCGGCGGACGGCTCGCCCTGGCGGCCGCCCCGCGGCTGGGGCGAGCCGCTGCTGGTCACCGGCCCTGGCCTCCGGGGCGGACGGGTCAACGGGGCCCGCAGGCCGTGGGACCTGCTGACGCCCGGCGAGCGGCGGCGGCTGGTCGCGCCTGGCGGTGGGTCGTGCCTTATCGCGGTCCGTGCCGACGGGGGCCCGTTCACGGCCTGGCCGACGGTGTTCGAGCGCACCGCCGACCGGATCCGCCGCACGTCCGAGCCGCGGTTCCCGCACGTAAATCCCCACCGGCTAAGGCACAGCTTCGCGATTCGCACCCTTGAGCGACTGGTCAGCGGCCACTACCGGCAGGCCGCCCGGCTCGTCACCGATACCGGCCCCGACGCCGCCCTGGCGTTCTACCTGTCCAAGGCCGACCCGCTGATGGTGCTCCGCGACCTCCTCGGGCACTCATCGGTCCTGACCACGGAGAAGTACCTGCGGAAACTGGACACGACGCGCATCTACCGGGAGGCATACGAGCGCGCCGGGGCGGCAGGCGGGCTCCTTGGCGCTGCCGATGCCGAGGCCGAGCGCGAGGCCGACGAGGAGTTCGCAGAGGCCGGGACGGAGGGCGAGAGCTGATGCCCGCCGAAGTCCTCGATGACCCCCTGGGCATCTCCTGCGTCTTCAGCGACGGCCGCTGGGCCACGGTGACGCCCGGCGGCCTCGCCAGCGAGCAGCTCGCCCGGGACCTGCTGACGGGCCTGGCCGAGCTCGTCCACCCGCACGGGACAGTGGACTCGGCAGGCTCCATCCGGCACTACGTCAGCGCGCTGCGCGTGATGGACGCGGCGCTGGCGGAGCGCGGCTTCACCGGCGGGGCCGCTGACCTGCGCCGGGCTCAGGTGGCCGAGTTCTGGATGGGCACCACGGGGGCCAGGGAGGCATGCACCCGGCGGATGCTCCTTGGCCTTGCCGCAGCCGGGGGCACGCTGGACACGAGGGTCCGGGAGCTGGCCGAGGGCCGCGCATACAACCCGCAGCCCTTCCGGCGCCCGCTGCCGCCTTACCCGGAGGCCGTGTGGTCCCGGCTGACCGAGGCATGCCAGGCTGCGGTGACGACGGCCTACCAGGCGCACCGGGACGCACTGGCCGGGGCGGCACGCGGCCGCGATCCCGCTGAGGGAGGTCGCAGCCTGGACAACCTGCGGTGGCTGCTGGCCCGCAATGGCCCCATGTCGACTCCCAGCGTCGCGGCGCACGCAGGGACATCGGCCGACGCGATCCGCCAGGTCAGCCTGCAGGCCGCATCCGGGCTGTTCCCGCACCTGGACGTCACCATCGCCTACGTCCTGCTGTTCAGCGTCTACTCCGGCATCGTCCCTGATGGCGTCGATGACCTTGCCACTAGCGACATCGACTGGGCAGGGGACTCATCGGTCCTGCTGTCCTACGTTAAGCGCCGGACTGCGGCCGAGAGCCTGAACCTTCCCCGGCGGGCAGTCCGGCTCCTCGAGCAGTGGCTGGACCACTCCAGGCTGCTGCGGGGCTTCGTCCCCCCGCCCGGCCGGGACCAGCTCTGGCTTGGCATGCGGCAGCGCGGGCACGCCGACGTCACCGCAGGACCGGTCCACCGCAACGCCATACGGCGGTGGCTCGCCCGCAACGGCGTGACCGGCGAGCACGGCCAGGTACTCACGCTGCACCGGCACCGGATCCGCACCACCCACGAGTCGATGCGGGACAAGAGCACCTGGAAGGGCAGCGGCAGGGCCACCATCGACCCCAACCACAGCCCGCAAGTCGAAGGCGACCACTACCTGACCGCCACCACCCCGGCGCAGCGCGACGCCCTCGACGCCATCATCGAGGACGCCCAGCACGACCTGGCCCGCCGGGCGGAGCCGCCGGCCGTCATCACCGAGGAGAGCGCCGCCGCCCTGGCGGACGGCTACCCCCAGCTGGTCGCCTCCCTCCAGCTTGGCGACGGCGTGATCGCCGAGCTCATCGGCGGCCAGCGGGACGTGTTCACCGCCGCCTGCGCCGAACAGCTGTCCGGGCTGCACGGGCCGAAGGGCAAGCCATGCCCGGCAAGGCCGTGGGTCTGCCTCCTCTGCCCGCTGGCCGTGTTCGCGCCACGGCACGCCCCGAACCTGCTGCGGCTGAAGGGCTTCTTCGCGCGCCAGTGGCGGCAGATGACGACCGGCCACTTCATGGCCGTCTTCGGCCCCTACTCCCAGCGGGTCGGCGAGGTCCTGGACCGCTATGACCCCGCCGTGCTGGCCGCCGCAGCCCGCAAGGTCAGCGACCACGACGACGAGCTTCCCCTGCGCCCCGAGGAGATCACCATATGAGCCTCCTGGCCATCACTGCCGCCGGATCACAGGACCCGGCATCGCCGTTCGCCGGCGCCGACATCTGCCGCGAGGCCGGCCTCGCGCTCCCGCCGGGAGCCGCCCGGCCCGTATTCGATGACGATGAGTGGGACTTCACCCACGTGGTTGGCCTGCCCGTCCAGATGTCCCTGGCCAGCAGACGGTTCGACTTCACCGCGATCCGCGATCCCCGGTGGCGGCTGGTCGCCAAGGAGCTCATCGTCGCGATGCTCGCCCCACGGCACGAGGCCGTGGCACCGCTGCCCCGCGCCTACCGGACGCCAGCCCACCTCCGGACGGCCAAGCTGCGGCTCGATGAGCTCACCCGGTGGCTGAACTGGCTTCCCCAGCAGGGCATCCGCAGCCTCGGCGAGGTGGACGAGGACTGCTGCGCCGCCTGGCTCATGCACCGGCGCCACGCCCGCGACGAGGACGGCACCGTGATCGGTGACCGCAGCCCTGCCATTCGCCGCGCTGCCGCCCAGGTGGCCATCGACCTGCTCAACTACCGGGAGCTGTTCACCGCCGACCGGCCCCGGCAGGACCTGCGGCCCTGGGGAGGGGCATCCTCCTCGGCTGTCGCCGAGATGCCCAGCGGGCGGCAGGAGAACAAGACCCCGCCGGTTCCCGGCCACGTGTTGCAGCCGTTGCTAGCGGCCGCGCTCTACGCGGTGACCACGCTCGGGCCCGGCGCGGCGGAACTGGCCGCCGAGCTCCGCCAGGCACCCACCATGCGGTCCCGAGCACCGCAGCAGCCAGGCGAGCGCGCCCAGCAGAAAGATCCCCTCATCTGCTTCCCGCCGGTTCTGGCCAGGCACTGCCAGGACCTCGACCCGCTGCCCGAGCTGACCCCGTCCCTGGTCCGCAAGCGACTGTCGAACGGCTGGGATCCCGGCGACCCGCTCCTCACGGTCAACCTCGACGGCCTGGCCCGGGAAGCAGAGTTCTGGGGATTCACCTCCCGGTGGCTGCCCCGGCTGCGCCCGCAGATCGAGGCGGCCCTGGCCATCGCGGGCGTCGCCAGGCCGTTCGGGCGCAGCGCCCGCACAGTCCCTGCAGCCAGCGGGAAGCCCATGCCCTGGACCATCCCCCTGCAGCGCGATGAGGCCGATGGCCTGATCGGCGTCGTTCGCACCGCGGCGATCATCGTCATCCTGGCGGTCTCGGGCATGCGGTCCAGCGAGGTCATGGAACTGCAGGTCGGCGCCCGGCAGCCCCTGCAGGAATCCGGGGCCGGCATGGCCCGCTACCGGATCGCCAGCAACGTCATCAAGGGACAGCCGCTGGGCGGCACCCGGGACGAGTGGGTCGTCATCGAGCCCGTCTACCAGGCGGTCGGGCTCGCCGAGCAGCTCCACGACGACCCCCGCGACGGGGCACTGCTGTTCGGCAGGTTCGCCTTCTACGTCCGCTACCAGTGGTTCCGCGACTGGGTCAACGGCCCGGCAGGGCAGCGGCTCGGCCTCGCTCCCATCCCCGCTGACCCGGTGACGCCCAGGATGCTGAGGAGAACGCTGTCGATCGAGCTCGCCTACCGGCCCGGCGGTCTGCTCGCGGCGAAAGTGCACCTGAAGCACATTTCGGTCGCAACCACAGAAGGGTACGCATCCCGCCCGGGCGGCGCCCAGGCCGAGCTCCTGGCCGAGGTCAACAAGCACGAGGCCGACCGCAACCTGGAACTGGTCTGGGCCGAGTTCCGCAACTACCAGCAGGGCATCATGCCAGCCGGCCCCGGCGCACGCGAGCTTACCGAGTTCTTCGCCAGCATCGACGGCAAGCCCGCGGCCGACGCCCCCGAGGCCCCCAGGGTCCAGCGCAGCGACCGCGAGATCCTCAACCTCCTGACCAGGCGCGCCAGCACCCTGCACCTCGGCACCGCGAACTACTGCTGGTTCACCGACCCGTCCCGCGCCCTCTGCCTCAAGCTCGCCGGAACCCCCGCCGCCGGCAAGCCCCTCGCCGGAATGTGCGACTCCGCCCGCTGCCCGCAGGCCACCCACCACCCCTGCCACCGGCCCGTCTGGGCCGAGGCCGCCAACCAGGCAAAGACCTTCCTCGGCAGCCTCGGCCCGGCCCGCAGGACAGAAAAGGCACGCCTGCAAGCCGACTACGACCGCGCCAAGCGCGTCCTCACCGGGATCGACGCCGCGTCCGGCAAGAACGGAGCCCAGCAGTAATGCGCATCAGCACCGAGCAACGCCAGCAGAACGAGGCCCGGATCCGGGCCGCCATCGACCGGCTCCTCAGCGGAGACATCCCGCCCGGCGGCAAGTGCGACATCAAGACCCTCGCCCGCGAGGCAGCCGTCGACCGGGCCGCCTTCTACGGCTCCCGGCCCTACGCCCGCCTCCGCGAGGAATTCGAGACCCGGCTCCAGGCCCGCCAGCAGGCCGGCGACATACCCGACCGCCGCGACGCCCAGATCGCCCGCCTCAACGACGAAATCACCAGGCTCAGGCAGCGGCTGGCCGACCGAGACACCATGATCACCACGCTCCGCGGCTTCAAGGACCAGGCACTCGCCCGGCTCGCCGCCCAGCACGAGGAGATCACCCGCCTCCGCGCCCAGAACAAGCGCGCCGCCACGGTCCGCCTCCTGCCAGCCGCCGGGACAGAGACATGCAACTGACCCATCTCGCCCGCTGCGCCGGCCCCGTGATCCCGGTCACGTCGAACACCCCGAATCGCCACACGCGCACCACGATCCGGGTCGCAGACGAATGCCGCGATCAGGCCAGGCCAATCGCAACACGAATCACCCTGAACACGGTGAGTGCAAAAACAAGGCACTCGGCCGCCTACCGGATGGCGCGTGATCCGCGGATGCCGCTGACCTTCGTTATCTTGAGCTTTCGCGTCAGCCGGGGCTGTGACCTGCGGTGTCGCGTCGTGGACAGTGTCGCTGACGGGGCACTCGCGGCCTGATT
>DPMS01000821.1 GCA_003541285.1 Actinomycetota bacterium | reverse complement strand
CTGAAGAACGCGGCCGAGGTGGAATGGCTGACCACATACACCCACGCCTGCGCCCACAGGTTGGTGTAGGTCCCGGGCAGGGTCTTGCGGGCGTACGTGCCCGACCCGGTACTGGTCTCCTCCGCCGCATAGGTGCCGGAATGAGCCAGCGACGACTCCGCCGCGATGTTGCCGGTCACCGACGTCCACTGGGACATGTCACCGCTCTCGAACCCGTCCGAGAACAGCGACGAACTGCCCGCCGGTGTTGTCACCTGGGTCGAGCCCCCGGTGGTGTTGTTCCCGGCCGCGTCGTACGCGGTGATCGCGTAGGTGTAAGTGGTCGAAGGCGAGACGGCGTTATCGGTGTAGCTAGTGGTGGTCGCCGACCCGATGTCCGTCCCGTCGCGCACCACCTCGTAGTACGCCACGCCGACGTTATCGGTGGCGGGGGTCCAGGACAGCCCGACACTGGACGAGGTCAGATTGGTCACCGTGGGAGCCCCGGGGGCGGTCGGCGGCGTCGTGTCGGCCAGCGGGTTGCTCTGGCTGGCTTCGACGTCGTCGAGGGCGATGTCGTAGGTGCGCCCGGTGACGTTGTCACCCAGTTGCAGCATGGCGATCGGGTTGGTACCCAGGTTCTGCCCGGTCAGCGTCAGGGCCGGTACACCGGTGCCGTCCAGCGACACGGACAGGCTGCTGTTTGTCCCGTTGATCTGCGCATTCAGGGTGACCAGGTGCCAGCTGCCGGCCGGTACCTGCGTGGTGCTGTAGGTCGTCACCCCCCCGGCGTCGTTGCGCACGGACAGATCGCCGCTGGCATTGACATAGACGTAGAGGATCGAGGCTCCGCTGCTGGTGCGGAAGCTGAAGAACGCGGCCGAGGTGGAATGGCTGACCACATACACCCACGCCTGCGCCCACAGGTTGGTGTAGGTCCCGGGCAGGGTCTTGCGGGCGTACGTGCCCGACCCGGTACTGGTCTCCTGCGCCGCGTAGGTCCCGCTGTGGACGAGCGAGGACTGCGCCTTGATGTTGCCGGTCACCGACGTCCACTGGGACATGTCACCGCTCTCGAACCCGTCCGAGAACACCACCGCCCCGCCGTTGACGTTCACGCTGGCACCGGTGGTGTTGCCGGCCAGGTCACGGGCGTCGGCCACGTAGGTGTAGCCGGTGCCGGAGGTGGCGGTGGAGTCGGTGTAGCTGGTGACGTCCGGGCCGACGGTGGCCAGGTAGGTGCCGTTGCGGTAGATGTCGTAGGCGCTGACCCCGATGTTGTCGGTGGCCGCCGTCCAGTCCAGCGTGACGGCCCCCGAGCCGGCCTGGTTCGCGGTGAGGCTGCCGGGCGCCGACGGCGGGGTGGTGTCGGACGCGAAGTTGTAGGTCATGGGGTCGAAGGTGTGCCCGGTGGCGTCGGTCGGGGTGACCGTGACCGTGGTGCCGTTCACGGTAACCTTCAGGAAGTGGTAGACCTGCGAGTCGCTGGCCGGCACCTGCGCCGCGCCGCATGAGGTTCCCTTGCCGGAACTGTAGTTCCAGCCGACCGCGTAGGCGTCGGTGGTGGAGCACTGGTTCAGCCCGACAGCACTTGCCGACCCGCCGCCGCCACCGGTGACGTAGCTGGTCACCCCGCCTGGGGTGGCGATGTTGCGCTGGTAGTCGTGGGCGTGGCCGTTGAAGACGAGCTGGACACCGTTGTCGTGCAGCAACTGCTCCAGGCTGCCGCTGCTGCCGGGCGTGTTGTCCAGGAAGGTGTCGCTGGACTCGGCTGAGTCGTCGGAGTACAGCGGGAAGTGAAAGAAAGCGAACTTCAGCCCGCCCGGATGGGCCGCCAGGTCCTGCGAGAGCCAGGTGTACTCGGCCGACGGCACCGTCCAGTGGGCGTCGTGATCAACCTGGTAGATCTTGCACGATATCGTCGTGCCGCAGGACCCGCCGGTCGCCGTGCCCACGTTGCTGTTGTTCCAGGAGGCGTCCAGCATGTAGAAGCGCACCCCGCCGGCGGAGAACGCGTAATAACCCGTCGGGAGACTGGCCGGGTTGGTGCCGTCGATGGAGGGATAGGACACCATCGAGTACACGCCGCCTGACGCTTTCGCGGTGGCCGGTTCCGGCCATTCCTCCAGGAATGTCGGGTTCAGCCCATGATTGCCATTAACGGGATAGAGCGGTATGCCCTGCCCGGGCACCGCCCAGTAGGAGGGCGCGAAGACGCCGCTGACGTCCGGCTGCCCGGTCTGGTTCAGGTCCCCGTAGTTGGCCTCTGACCCGGCCGGGTAGGCGATGTCCCCGGTCGAGATCGCGAACTGGGCGTTGCTGCTGGCAATCCCCGCGTCCACCCCCGCCTGGTTGCCGTTGACCGAGCCGTTGTTGTTACCACTGTTGGTGGTGTCCCCCCAGTCGCCGAACACATCGAAGGTCAGCGGCTGCGAGCCGGTCGCCGACTGCAGCGTGGTGAACTGCGGGGACGCATTGGTGCCCAGCAGGTCCACCGGGTTCGCGCCACCGGTGGTGATCCGGTAGCAGTAAGTCGTGTTCGCCGTGAGCCCGGTCACCGCCACCTCGTTGAGGTACTCGGTGACGCCGTTCACGTTGATCGCGGTGCCCTGACCGGAGGCGGTCACCGAGTTCGCGGTGCAGTTGCCCGGTGCGCCGTACTCGACGACCCCGGTGTTCTGCGTGGTGGTGGCCCAGTTCACCTGCACCGACGTGGCCGTGGCGTCGGTCAGCCACGGCGCCCTGGTCAGCAGCGAACTAGCACCCGGCAGCCCGGCGAACGCCGTAGCTGGCAGTCCTAACAAGCCCGCCGCAGCGAGCGCTACGGCAACGACGGCATATCCGGCCCGGCGCAACGATCGAGTCTTCATCCTCTGGCCTCCCCAGCCCTGTCAAGGGCCCTCGCCAACTCATGGAATTGGCCGCTTATAGCCGGCCGATCCTGTTTTTCATGATCTTCAGGAAGAAGTTCCGGCTATATGCTCCATTAAGCTCGTACCTCGCCGTTTTGGAGCCGTCAAGTACCCAGATTTTTTCGGTCAGCCTTTGTACAGGATTGAAGAGAATAGAGATGCTTAGATAAACATGTCCGGAAAATTATCGGGTGAAGGGGCGTAAGCCCTCATATCACAAGTTCTCGTATGGAAGTGCCCAAGTCCCCCGTGGCCGCCCGCTGGCGAAGGCGGAGCCAGCCGGGCATACCGGGCGGCTCCCGGCGGCCGGGCCAGGCCATACACCGCAAATTCAGGGGCCGTCCTGCCAGCGCCTATATCTTTGAGTAACCTACTCACTACTTTTAGCAATCAACGTTGTCAGGGCCGAGCGCTGCCCAGCGAGAGCCGGGCTCGCGGAGGAGCGACGTGGGGCTGGATCACTTCCGGGCGCCGCAGCGAAGCGCCGCCATTGCCGGGCTTTACCCAGCAGGCACCTGCCAGCGGCGACCACACACCCCCCGCCGCACCGGCTGGCACCGCCAGCTGCGCGTGGCCGCCCGGCGGTGGGCACCAGGACTGCCCGCGCTGATCACCCTCGCGGTCATGCTGTGGCAGATCCGGGTTCCCTCCTTCTGGCGGGACGAGGCCGCGACGCTCTCAGCCACCCAGCGCTCTTTCCCCGACCTGCTGCGCCTGCTGGGTAACCAGGACGCGGTCCACGGCACCTACTACGCCCTGATGTGGGTGGTGGTACGGCTGGGGGGTTCCGGCGAACTGACCGCCAGGCTCCCGTCCGCACTGGCGATGGCCGTGGCCGCCAGCATGGTGACCGCGCTGGGCCGGCGCCTGGTGTCGCTGCGCGCGGGCCTGGCGGCCGGGCTGGTCTTCGCCGTCCTGCCGCCGGTCAGCTGGTTCGGCCAGGATGCCCGGCCCTTCGCCGCGGAGACCGCGCTGGCCTGCGTCGCGAGCTACCTTTTCGTCCGGGTACTTGGCGCCGGCAAGAGCCGGCGCCGGCGCTGGCTTGGCGGCTATGGGCTGACGCTTGTGACGCTGGGGCTGGCCAACCTGTTCGGCCTGCTGCTGATAGCGGCCCACGCGGTGACGTTGGCCACGGCGCACCGGGACCGCGGCCGGTGGCTGGCCCGCGGGTGGCTCGTGACCGTGGCCGCAGCGGGCACCGTGCTGCTCCCGTTCATATGGCTCAGCTGGAGCGAGCGCCGCCAGATCCAGTGGCTCGAGGCGGCGGGAGTGCCTCCCCCCGTCACCCTCGAGCGGCTGCTGGGCTCGATCCGGCTGGCGCCGGTCATGCTGCTGATCATGGGATGCGCGGTCATTGTCAGCGCGCTCGGCGGCCGCGCCAGGCTCCGGGCCGACTGGCCCCTGCGGTTGCCGGCGCTGTGCCTTCCCTGGCTGCTCCTGCCCACCGCGATACTGCTCGCGGTCTCGCAACTGGAGCCGGTGTACACCTTCCGTTACGTCGTATTCAGCATCCCGGCCACCGCCCTGCTGGTGGGAGCCGGCCTGGCCGCCGCCGGCCGTGCCACGGCCTGCGCGGGGCTGGTTCTCATCGTGCTGCTGGGCCTGCCCGCGCAACTGCCCGAGCGGGGGCCCGTCGGCCACGGCGACGGCCTCCGTCAGCTCGACCAGATCCTGTCCGTCCAGGAACGGCCCGGTGACGTGCTGGTCTATCCGGGCGACGGCGGCCTGCGGACCTTCGCCGCGGCCTACCCGTTCGGCCTGGCCACCCTGCCCGACGTCGCGCTCGGCCGCACCCCTGCGCGCTCCGCGAGCATCGGGGGGATCAACGCCCCGATCGCGCGGACACAAGCCCGGCTTGCCGGCGCTGCCCGGGTCTGGGTCCCCGAAATGCTCGGCAGCCGTCCCTCAGCACCCGTCCCCGCTCTGCGCGGACTGCCCTTCCAGCTGGTCAGCACGTGGGCGCTGGGTGACAACATCTGGCTCGCCCTCTACGCCAGGTACTGAGGACGGCGATGTCATGGGTGCGGCCAGACCTGCACTATTGGGTGCTGGGTGACCCCGAACAACGTGGCCCCGTCCTCGGTGCCGGGTTCGGGCAGGCAATCGCGCAGCATGACATCGACCATCGGCCATGGCAGGGATGGCTTCAGGTGCCCGGCCAGCCGGGCCGCCCAGCCCGGCAGGTGCCTGATCCGCACCGGGCCGGGGTTGATGTGCCGCACGAACTCATCCAGCTGATACGCATGCGGGCCAGCCAGGCTGAACGTCCCAGCCGGGGCGTCCGGGTCCAGCACCGCCCTGGCCAGGACCTCGGCGACGTCCTCCAGGGCGACCCAGGCGTAACGCTGGGTCCCGGGCCCCAGGACCCAGACCACTGACCGCCGGCCGGCGACCAGGGCGGACGCGGTGGGACCGGGCCGTTCCGGCGGCCCGTAGATATGGGCACAACGGAAAATCACGGCAGGCACTCCGCAGTCGCGCAGCAACTGCTCCGCCTCGGCCTTGTACCGCAGGTACGGGTTAGCGGAGCCGGCATCGGCACCCGGGAAGGAAAGGAACAGGACCCGCCGGGCGGCGGAACCCGCGAGGGCGGCACACGTGGCGGCCACCGTGTCCCGGTTGGCCTCCTGGTAGGTGCTGGGATGGCGGGGCCGCAGCGCCCCGGCCAGATGCACGACCGTATCGGCGTCCTTGACGGCTACCTCAAGATCATCGCCCCGCCCCAGCGGGCGGACCGTCAGCCGCTCGCGGGCCAGCCGCCCCCGCAGCGCGATGCCTACCTGCCCGCTCGCACCCACGATGGTTACGGTCTTCACCCGTCGCGATCCGAACATGACCCAGATCCCGCTGCCTGGCTCAGCCAGCCATGATCCGCACGATGACGGATTCCCCGCGCGGCCGTCCCAGGCGCAGCGCTGCCTGCAGGGACCGGAACGGCCTGATGATCACCAGGTCCCGGCGGTACTTGTCGGCCAGCAGCGCCTCGACCCTGCCCGTCTCGGCCGCCGGGAGCAGTTCAGCGCGGGCTGTGACCGGCTGCGCACGCAGCCGCCCCCGGGCTGTGCACGGCGCGACCCGCACGACCGGGTTGCGCCTGATCCGCTTCACCTTGCCGGACTGAGCATCCGTTTCGACGAGCAGCGAGCCGCCTTCCTGGACGAACCACACCGGGGTCGCCACCTCGGTGCCATCACGCCGGTAGCTGCCAATGCTCAGGTACTTCCCCCCGTACAACGGCTGAGCGGACTGGGCCTGCTCCCGCCGGCCCGCCCGGTCCCCCGCGGCCTCTGCCGCCATCGCTCCCACCTCCACCGCCCCAGGCGCCAGCCCGGGGCGCGCGCACTCAAATCCTTTCGCAGCAGCCATCCCC